>CAIRLQ010000034.1 GCA_903879465.1 uncultured Opitutia bacterium
ACCACTGGTCAACTGGGCCTCTGAGCCTCCGGGCATCTACTTCGCTTCCCTTGCCCACGGGTCAACTTGTCAACCGGCCAGCTAGTTTGTTTCTCCTCCTGAGCCTCCGAGCCTCTGGTCAACTAAGCCTCTCATTAGTATCTCCCCTTGTCCACGTGACCGCGTGCCAGCCTGCCCCCTAAATTAGTTGCGCCTCCTTTATTTCCATCAGCATTTTGCGACTCCCCGCGGCGCGAGCGGGACGCGCTCTTATGAATTCGCTCGGGCTCTCCTCGCCCGCGGACATGAAGTCACGGTGGTCTGCGGCGCCCATCGCCTGAGCGGTTTGGATCTTCCTTACGACGCCGCAAGAAATTGGCACCGTGGCCGGGTCGACGGCATCGACGTGATTTCGCTGCCTCTTAGTTATTCTAATCATGATTCTCTCTGGCGCCGCGGGTGGTCGTTCCTGTGTTTCGCGGCCCGTTCAGTCGGACTGACTTTGCGTTTGGATTACGACCTCGTTTTTGCGAGCTCGACACCCATCACCGCCGTCTTGCCAGGCCTCGCGGCCAAATGGTTGCGCGGCAAGCCCTTCGTCTTCGAGGTGCGTGATCTCTGGCCGGAACTTCCCCGCGCCCTCGGCGTGCGCAATCCATTCATCCTCGGTGGCATGTCGCTACTCGAGTTTCTCGGCTACCGTTCCGCCGATGCTTGCATCGGCCTATCTCCCGGCATCGTGGAAGGCATTCGCCACCGTTCGTCGTCTGCCCAGAAAATCGTGATGGTTCCCAACGGCTGCGACTTGGAGACGTTCCATCCTCGCAAGCGGCGTCCGTTGGCGCTTCCCGGTCTAGCTCCGGGTGATTTTGTCGCTGGCTTCACCGGAGCCCACGGCCCGGCCAACGGCCTGGATGCCTTGCTCGCAGTCGCCCGTGAATTACGCCGCCGCGGTGATCAGCGCGTGAAACTGGTCTTCATCGGCGATGGCAAGGAGAAGGAGCGCATCGCCGCGCAGGCGAAAGCCGAGGGCCTGACGAACTGTCTCTTCTTTGCACCCGTCGCCAAGGAGGAGCTCGGCGGCATCACCGCCTCGCTCGACTGCGGCCTGATGGTCTTGCGCGATTTGCCCGCCTTCTATCGCGGCACCTCCCCCAATAAGTTTTTTGATTACATCGCCGCGGGAATTCCCGTCGTGAACAATTATCCTGGTTGGCTGGCGGAGATGATCACTGAAAACCAGGCCGGTATCGCCGTGGCTCCCGCCGACCCCGTAGCCTTCGCCGACGCCTTGCAGCGGCTCGCCGCCGCTCCGGCCTTGAAAGCAAGCATGGGAGCGAACGCCCGGGTGCTCGCCGAAGCGCACTTCGCCCGAGCTGACCTCGCGGCGGAGTTTATCAACGTCATCGAAGCAGTCCCCGTCTGACACGTTTATGCTGACCCACGAACAATCCCTTAAAATCGTCCTGCACCGGCTCGCCGCGCTGGGCCAAGAGTTGGGCAAGCCCGAGCTTATTCAGGCCGACGAGCAAACTCGGCTTTTCGGTGAGACCGCCGCGCTCGATAGTATTGGGCTGGTCACGTTGATCGCCGACCTCGAGGAAGATATCCGTGTCGCAACCGGTAAGAACGTCACACTCGCTGACGAAAAAGCTATGAGCCGCCTGACCTCTCCCTTCCGCCGTGCTGGATTACTCGCGGAGTATGTGGTTGAGATCACCCGAAACTAGAGGCCCGGAGGCCCAGAGGCTCGGTTGACCAGAGCGATGCAATTTCGGGTCTCAGGTCTCGGCCCTCAGGTCTCTGGTACGGGTTATCAGGTGCAGGTGCGGGGCAAAGTTCAGGTCCTGAACCTGTACCCGAACCTGAACACCTGAACCAGGCACCCGACGGCCGAGACCCGTGACCTGAAAGTATTTTCCTACCCCAACCCCTACCCCTGCCCCAGAATTCAACGTTGCACCTTTACACTGTCTTTAGTCCAGCCCTCAGGTCTCAGGTACGTGTTGTCAGGTACAGGTGTCGGGTGACGGCCCCGGGGCATCGGCATTTCAGGTTTCGGCTGTTCGGCCTTCGGCAATCGGGGATCGGGCGCCGGCTGCCGAAGGCTGA
>CAIRLQ010000035.1 GCA_903879465.1 uncultured Opitutia bacterium
ACCGGATGGCCGCATCACCCTGCCACGCATCGCCCTGCCCGATACCAACGCGAACGGCTCCTACTGCTACTGGATCGGCGACGAAGGGGTCAAAGCACGTATCAATCTCACCGACCCGCGGCTCACGCCGCCCACGGGCACCACTACGCCCCAACTGCAGCAGGAAGCCCTGCGCGGCACGACCCGCTCCGGTACCGGTATCCTCGCCGGGCTGGAGAATATGCCCCTCAGCGGCATCGACCCCCGCGTGACCCAGATGCGGGAACTGCCCTTCCTGACGAACGCCGGACTCGGCCTGACGGAAACCTCCCCGCCGACCCGCGCCAAGCGCTTGTTCACCGAAGCGACCCTCTGGTCGCGCGGGGTGAACTGCGACTCGCTCTGGGGTGGGCTCAAGGTCGACCTCTCGCTGGCGTTCGAAAAGACGGATGCCGAATGGAAGTTATCTGAGTTTGGCGAGGGCGCTGCCCCCAAGGATTCAGCCGGTGCCCAGCTCTCGGGAGTGACTTATACCTTCCACCCCTCGAGCAGCGGCGTGCGCAGTGCCTATGCCGACGCCAAGGTCACCGTCAGGCATGACGGCCTTTCACGGAACATTGCCCCGCTCTATTCCTTCTCGAACAGCGGAACGACGCGCGGCCCGACCTGGGAATCCCTCCGCAGCTACCACCGCCTGTACAAAGAGCTCAACTGGTTGGACCCCGCGGCGCCTGAACTCAACGCCCGCGCGCATTTCCCCAACGCGGCCGCCCTCTCGGCCTCGGCTTACGGCGACCGGAGTCATTACGGGCGTTTCTATAACCGGGCAGATGCCACCGGAGACTTTCTCAACGCCACCACCATCAACGGTCTTTACCCACCCAAGCCGACCAAGGTGGCGGTCTCCCCTTACGTCTGCCGACAGATGGTGGTCTGGGGCCTCCAGGAAGGCGGCGGACTCCTCCGACTGACCGTTTCGCCGGTGATTGTCCTGCATAATCCTTACAACGTCGGCCTGCGGCTCGCACGCGACAGCTCTTCCTCGGAGAATTCCGCGCTGCGCCTTTCCTTCCGGAACTGGGAGACGCTCCAACTGAAGTTCCAGAAGAACACCGAGACCTGGACCCGGAGCATTGGCGAACTTGCCGCCGGTGCCGACACCTCAGTCAACTCGGTCGAAAGCTTCCGGGCTTACGTCGGTGTCGACACCGTGCTGCAACCCGGCGAACTGAGGGTCTTTTCCTACGCCGCGGAAGGCCCTCCGCCGACCTTCCCGAGCACTCGGCGTTTCATGCGTGACCCGGTCACGACGAGTATGCCGGTCGTCCCCCTGACTGCCGAAAAGGGACTGGATACGCGTGGCGGTTTCTGGATGAACTGCATCGATGCGACTGGCAACCCACTGGCCGTGATCAATGGAATCGGCGGAGAGGCCATCACCGTGAGCCTCCAGAACAGCGGCGTCTTCGAGGCGCGCGTGCTGCTGAGTTCCTGGCCGGGAGACCGCCTCACGAGCCAGAACAACACCACTCTCAGCTCAGCCTACAACACCTGCAGCGAACTGAATACCCTCATGGCCACGGATCTCAGCCGCAGCGGCGGGGCGCTGTCCCTGACCGTAGGCGGCACCGGACTTACCGTGCCTGACGCCTCCTCGGAGCCCAAGATTCTCGGTATCCATGATTACGGACTCCGCTGGCCGAAGGACACCCTGCCCTTCCCGGTCTTTTCGCACTCGAACCCGATGGCGGCCGTCACCCGAGGCGACGCCAACGGCATGGCCAGTTCGTCCACGCCGAACGGCTACGCCTTCACTTCGCCGAGCTACAAAATGGTGCTACGCGCTGCCAACAACTGGAACGAGGTCATCGAGACGCCGGCCGCCGAAGGTGCCCGCGCCTTCGGCGGCCTCAGCGCGACCTCGGGGCTCGGCGGAGCGACTTCGGCGGTTTACACGGGCGTGCCTTTCTCGGCGCCGTTATCCCTCGCTCAGTACACGCATGCGAATTTCGGCATTCGTGATCAGGAGCCTCTTTTCCAGATCGGCAACAGCTTCGCCCCGCTGAACACGTATAACAGTATGACCTATGTGACCGACTCCGCCTGCGCGGTCGCGAACCATGACCATGCCTGGATGGCCAATTCGGCGCTCTACGACCGCTTCTTCCTTTCGGGCGCCGCACCGGTCAGCACTCGCGCCAAGGTCATCACCGAGGCCAAGCCCCTGAGCACCGTGCTCGACGACTTCGCCGCCGGCACGGGGCGCCTAGCCAACCCGCGCTCGAAACTGTTCGCCAGTCGCGACCCAGTCACCGTCCGCGCGATGCTCGGCGACCATCGGCGCATCGCCGGCACGATTCTCACCGACGGCACCTTCAACGTGAATAGCACTTCGGTGGACGCCTGGGCCGCCCTGCTCGCGGGCGCTAAGCGTAACGCCATGGGCTCGGCGACCGAACTGCTTCCTGCCGCCGACAAGAACGCCCGCTTCCCCCGGGCGGCACGGGCGGACTCCGCCGATTACAATTACAAGACCGCCTTGAACGACAAGAAGGCGTGGACGGGACTGGCGACCTTGGATGATGCGCAGATCAAGCTGCTGGCCAAGTC
>CAIRLQ010000036.1 GCA_903879465.1 uncultured Opitutia bacterium
ATATTCATCTCCAATTTCAGCAATTAGAATGTCACTAGGCATTAATGAAATTAAATCTTGTCGAAGAATAACTTTAAAAGGATTATATGGGGATCAGGAACTTTTAAAATAATTTATTTTGACTTTTAAAAAAAGAGTAAATGAAGCTTTGTCAGGGATTTAGGGAGCTGAGGGTTTTATAAATAGAAGTACTAGCAATATATTTCTGGGAGCAGCTGAAGATACAAATGATATTGAGATGAACTCATTCCGGACATCAGCTCAAATAAAAATTTAAGGAGATATTGGAACATCTCGTTCGATCCTGCCGCAAGCCGGTGATCGTCGCCACGCACATGCTCGAGTCGATGATTCAGAATCCCGTGCCCACGCGGGCCGAGGTCACCGACGTCTCCAATGCGGTGCTCGAGATGGCCGACTCGGTCATGCTCTCCGGTGAGACCACCACGGGCAAGCACCCCATACGCTGCGTCGAGGTGATGACCCGCATCGCCAAGACGACCGAGAACGAGCTCCCGCGCGTCCTTTCCACCGAGCAGCCGAACGAAACTCCGAAGGTCAAACTCCTCCGGGCTGCTGCCGGACTCGCCCAAGATCTTGGCAACACTGGTATCATTGCCTTCACTCGCAACGGCGACGTTCCACGGATGCTTTCCTCGCTCCGCGCCGTTGGCTGCCCGATTTACGCGTTCATGGAAGAAGAGGCCGTCCATCGTAAGATGGGGCTGCTCTGGGGTGTCGCTTCCTTCCAGACCAAGTTCCGACCTAAGGCAGATGATAATATCACCCTCGCGCTGGAACGCCTGCGCGACGAAGGCCACTGCTTGCCCGGCCAGGTACTCGTCATCGTGACCAATGTAATCCTCGGCCCCACCGTCATCGACAGCGTGCAATTACGGGCCGTCCCAGCGATTGAAGCCCCGTCGGTGTAGGAGGGAGGCGCGGGGGGTATACTGGCATGGTGAACTGCTGCGAAGCAGCTGCCTCAGGTAGGGTCGGGACCGCGTCACGACATAGCTGTATCTATTCTCTGGTGTCGGGTGACGGCCACCAGGGCATCGGCCCCTCAGGAGTCGGCCGTTCAGCCTTCAGGCATCGGCTTCGGGTTCCCGCGGCTGATTCCCGAACGGCCGGAGCCCGAACTCCCGGCTCCCGTGCCCGTCACCCGTCACCTGAAATTGTCTCTCATGTCTGAAAATACCGCCGCGCCAATGCTTGCGTACCGGAATCACCTTCGCCCGCGGCGACAACTTCGCCGTAGAGTTTCGCGGCAAGTTCGAGGCCGGGAAGCTTGATGCCCTGCTCGCGGCAAACATCGAGTGACAGGCCGATATCTTTCACGAAATGCTTCACGTAAAAGCCTGGGGCGAAATCGCCCTTGAGCACGCGTGGGGCGAGATTGAGCAGCGCCCAGCTCGAGGCGCCACCGCCGGAGATTGAGCGGAGCGTGGTCTCGAGATTCAGGCCCGTGGCGTGGGCGAACGCCAGAGCTTCGGACATCGCAATCATGCCGGAGGCGATGCCGATTTGATTAGCGAGTTTGCAGAGCTGGCCCGTACTGGGGCCGCCTTGGAGGACAATCGTCTTTCCCATCGCCGCGAAGAGCGGCTGAGCGAAATCATAATCCTTCGGCGCGCCGCCGACCATGATGGTCAGCGTGCCTTCGCGGGCGCCACGATCGCCACCCGAGACGGGCGCATCGAGGGGACCGAAGCCTTTCGCCGAAGCCTCGGCGGCGAGCGAACGGGCCAGCGCCGGACTCGAGGTGGTCATATCAATGAGCACGCAGCCTGGCTTCGCCGACGACATGAACCCAGCCGGACCGCGCCAGACTTCTTCGACATCGTTCGGGTAACCCACCATCGAAATCGCCGCATCAACGCCATGGGCGGCCTCAGCTGGCGAAGCGGCCCACTTAGCACCCAGCGCGAAGAGATCTTCCGCCTTAGCCTTCGTGCGGGTATAGACCGTGACCTCATGGCCAGCCTTCAGCAGGTTCGCGACCATGCTCTTGCCCATAACACCGGTGCCCACGAATGCGATTTTCATAGGGGCAGTGAAAGGAAGGAAAGGCCCGGTGGCAAACTGAGAGGCAAACCCCAAGGCAGTAAGGCTGCCTTGGGTAGGGACGGCTCTCCGAGCCGTCCGTTCGCGAGCAAAATTAGATTCTCATCAGGCCAACGGCGGGCTCGGAGAGCCACGCCCTACCCAATACATCCCGAGACCTCTTGCCCTTCCGTGTTGATTCCCTGAATCTGCCAGTATGTCTTCGGCACCTCTCACCGTTAGCGAGCTTTCCGATGTCCTTAAGGGCACAGTGAATCGCATCGGCACGGTAGAAGTCGTCGGCGAGATTTCCGGCTACAAGCATTACGCCTCCGGACACCATTACTTCTCGATCAAGGACAGCGGGGCGACGCTCGCGTGCGTGCTTCTGAGCTACCAGGCCCGCTGGGTGAAGTTCCCGCTCGGCGACGGCGTGAAGGTGCTCATCAAGGCCAAGGCCGATATCTACGCCCCGTCCGGCAAACTCTCGCTGATGGTGGACTCGATGAAGCCCGCCGGCGAAGGCGACCTCTTCCAGAAGTTCAAGGAGTTACAGGAGAAGCTGAAAGCCGAAGGCCTGTTCGACGAAGCGAATAAGCGCGCCCTACCCGATTTCCCTAAGGTCGTCGCCTTCATCACCTCTGAGAGCGGCGCAGTGTGGCACGATTTTACCGAAGTCCTCAAAACGCGCGGCTGGAGCGGCACGGCCTGGCTCGTGCCCGCGCGCGTGCAGGGCGAGACCTGCCCAGGCTCTATCATCCACGGACTCAAGCTGGCCAACGCCATCCCGGGGATTGACCTCATCGTCGTCGGCCGCGGCGGAG
>CAIRLQ010000037.1 GCA_903879465.1 uncultured Opitutia bacterium
CCAAAGTGCAAAGCGGCCTACGGCCTGTGCAAAGGTGCAAAAGTATTTCAAGGGGTAGGGGTGGGGGTTGGGGCAGGGGTATACGTACAACTTCAGCACCTATAACCGAGTGCCCACACCTAGGAATCGTTGGCTGAGACCTGAGACCCGAAATTCGGAATGTTTTCCTACCCCTACCCCTAACTTGCATCCCGCCTTTGCACGGCCTCTTCTGCCTCTCTCTTGCCCTCCGCTCTCTTCCTTGCCTAATGAAGGCATGGATCTCGTCCGCGAACTAATCGACTACGTCAAGCACCCCAGCGTGTCCACCGACCCGGCCTTCAAGGCAGGCATGGACGGCGCCCGTGCGCACATCTGCGGTTTGCTCAAGCAGGCGGGGCTCGAGGTCGAAGTCGTGCCGACACCCCTCCACCCGATTGTGCTGGGCCGCCGCCGGGGTCCGAAGGAATGGCCGCATATCGTGTTATATGGACATTATGACGTGCAGCCGGCCGATCCGCTGAATCTCTGGACATCGCCCGCTTTCGAACCCGTCGTGCGCGACGGTAAGATCTGGGGTCGCGGCACCGCAGACAATAAAGGCCCACACCTCGTCGCCGTCGCGGCCCTCACCCGCCTGCTGAAGCGTCGCCCAGACCTTCCGCTACGCATCACTTTCCTGATTGAAGGTGAAGAAGAGATCGGCTCCCCGAGCTTCCCAGAGTTCCTACATAATCACAAGGCCGAGTTGACCGAGGCCGATTGCGTGCTGCTCTCTGACACCGCGTCGCCTTCGGCCGATCAGATTGTCATCACGACCGGCCTGCGCGGCATCATCGGCCTGGAGGTCGGCCTCACCGGCCCACGCTCGGACCTGCATTCCGGCCTGCATGGCGGCGCGGTCTACAATCCCATCCAGGCCCTCGCCGAGCTTTGCTCCTCGCTGCACGACGCGGACAACGCCGTGACCGTCGACGGTTTCTATGACGGCGTCGAACAGCCGACCCGCTGGGAGCGGGAGGAATTGCGCAAGCTACCGCTCAGTGAAGATGAGTATCGCCGCTTCCTTGCAGTCGACGAATTGCACCCCGCGCCCGGACTCGACGGGCTTGAGGCTGTCCGTTTCGCTCCGACCTTGGAATTCAACGGCATCGGCGGCGGCTATCAGGGCAAAGGCTCCAAGACCGTCATCCCTTCCAAAGTCTTCGCTAAAATCACCTGCCGCCTTGTGCCAGGACAGGACCCGGTCGACGTCCACGCCAAGGTTGCCGCGGCCATTCGCGCCCGCGCCCCGAAAGGCGTGCGCACCGAGATCATCGAGATGCAGGGGAACGCCGCCTACTACGTTTGCCCGCCGGACCGGCCCAATACGCCCAAGGACCAGAATCCGGTGCTCGCTCGCGCGTTCCGCGAGGCGGACAAGGCGATTACCGAGGCTTTCGGTAAGGCCCCGCTTTACCTACGCGAAGGCGGTAGCGTCCCTATCATCGGGGATATCCGTCGCGAGACCGGCCTAGATTCGGTCATGATTGGTCTGTTCACCCCAGATTCGAATCTGCACGCCCCCGACGAGAATTTCGAACTCCGCATGGCGGAGCGCGCCGTGAACGCTTACGAGAAGGTGCTCGAGCGACTTGCCGGCACCGAGCGCGGTCCGCGCTGAGCCGATCAGCCTTCGGTGCGCATCTGCGAATGATCCTTGTCGAGGGCGAGGATCAGGGACGGGTACGGCGTCCGCATCCGCTCTCCCATACAGTAGCCGGGATCAAGCATGGTCACGCCGTGCGGCTGTCGGCAAAGGAAGGCGTTCCAGTGTGACTCGTCATGCCAGACCGCCGTAATCCCTCGTGACAGGTCGTCATCGATCTGCCGTGAGCATTCTGCGGCGGCTTGGACATAGGCGGCGGATCTGCCACCCTGGAAGCCGCCTGCGAAATAATGCAGGCCTTCGTTTGCTGGGATGTAGGCCCTGCTTTCCGGCCTGGTCTCATACGTGAAGAGCGCCCGACCTTTGTCATGGAAGCCGCAATGCCTCACGGCGGTAAGCCCTTCGCCAAGGATCTCCTCGCCCACCTCTGCGACGAAACGCATATCACAGTCCGAATAGAAGGCATGATCATACTCAAGGATCGCCGCCGCCGCCTGGGTGAAGAAGCGATACCTCAGCAACGTCATCATCGGCCACGGAGAGTGCTCGATATGTCGCAGGTGGACCTTGCCGCGGGCCTGTCCGGCCCTTCGGTCCACAAGTTGCCGGCACTCCGGGCTTTCATCGAGATTGGTGAAGAGAAGCACCTCGTAAGAATGGCCGGGGAGGAAGTACCTATCCGCGGACACCAGCAAGGGCTCTACGAACCGGAGGTATTTGTTGGTCGCGACGACGAGTAGGACCACCCGCTTAGGTTTTAAGGGCGAGCGTCCGGTAAACACCTTCAATCCCAGCCTCCTTGCCTGTCTGGCAAGCTTGGTAAGAGCATAGATTAGCCGCTTCACGATTTCGGAGAATTGAGGCTGAATGCCATTTAGCCAAGGTGGGAAAATCTAGAACAGCCTATCGGCCGCGGCTTTTTGTGGAAAATAAGGCATTTTCACCTTTCTTTGCGACATATACAGGCTTATCTTCCGGCATTCACCATGGCTGTCTTTCGTAAACGCACGCACACCCCGACTCCCAAGAAGAAGGATATCCCGGCGGGTCTCTGGACCAAGTGCCCCCTCGATGGCGAGATGGTCTATACCAAGGACCTGGAGGCCAACTGGAACGTCTTCCCGGTCAGCGGTTACCACGAGCGTCTCTCCACTAAGCGTCGCATCGCCCTCCTGATTGATGACGGCACCTGGAAGGAAACCGACCAAAAACTCACCTCCAAGGACCCTCTTAAGTTTACCGCTGGTGGCTCCTACCCCGAGCGTCTCGTCCAGCACCAGAAGAAGTCCGGACTCCGCGACTCCGTCATCTGCGGTCACGGCCTGATGGACGGCCTCCCGGTCTCCCTCGCGATCATGGACTTTACGTTCATGGGCGCCTCGATGGGTTCCGTCGCCGGTGAGAAGGTCACCCGCGCCATCGAGCGCGCCATCAAGCTGAAGTGCCCGTGCGTCGTCGTCTGCGCTTCGGGCGGCGCCCGCATGCAGGAAGGTATCCTCTCGCTGATGCAGATGGCCAAGACCAGCGCCGCCCTCGCCAAACTGCGTGCCGCCGGCCTGCCTTACATCGCTGTCCTCACCAATCCCACCATGGCCGGCGTCATGGCCAGTTACGCCACCCTCGGTGACGTCATCGTGGCCGAGCCCGGTGCGCTCATCGGCTTCGCCGGCGCCCGCGTGATCAAGGAGACGACCAACCAAGATTTGCCTGAAGGCTTCCAGACTTCCGAATTCCTCCTCAAGCGCGGCCTGATCGACATGATCATCCACCGCAAGGAGATGAAGTCGAAACTCGCGAGCCTCCTACGCGCCCTGGCTCACCGTAAGGTCAAGGTGAAGACCGCGAAGAGCCGCGCCTGAGCGTGGCCGCCGCGGAGATGAATCCCGCCGAGACACTTCGTTGGCTCACGGGACTCCGTAATTTAGGTTCGCGCCTTGGCGTGGACCGTATGCGCGTGCTGTCGGACCGACTCGGTCAGCCTGAGCGGGCGTCGCCCTGTTTTCATATCGCCGGTACGAATGGCAAAGGGTCGACCTCGGCGATGATCGAGGCAATCCAGCGCGCGCACGGCCGGCTCACCGGACTCTACACCAGCCCGCACCTCGTGCACATCGGCGAGCGAATCCAGCTCGGCCGCGCACCCTTGAAGGATGCGGCAGTTGTGGCGCTCGCCGAGCAATTGCGCCCTCATTATGAAGCTATCCGCGCGGCTGATCCGGAGATGGCGCCGACATTCTTCGAACTCATGACGGCCGCCGCTTTATTGGAGTTCCGGGCGCAGCAGGTCGACGTCGCCGTGCTCGAGACCGGCCTCGGCGGCCGCCTCGACGCGACGAATATCTGTTCTCCGGAAGTGTGCGTGATCACGTCGATCGGTTTTGATCACCAGGAATACCTGGGTGACACCCTGGCGCAAATCGCCGCCGAGAAAGCGGGCATTCTCAAGCCCGGCGTGCCCTGCGTGGTCGGCGATTTACCCGCCGATGCCGAGGCGGCGGTCGTCGCGCGGGCCC
>CAIRLQ010000038.1 GCA_903879465.1 uncultured Opitutia bacterium
CGCCATCGAGCACGGGGATGATGCCGTCCTCGTCGGGGGCGAAGGTGAGTTCGGCCAGGGGCTTCCCCACTTTTTCCTGAAACTCACGCAGGGTGTCCCCGCTGTTGGCGAGGATGAGGCCGGGGTGATCGGGGGAATAGCGGCCCATCATGCAGCCGACGGCATAGGAGAGGAAGGCGGCCATGTCGCGGCGGGCCTCGGCGCGGGCGAGGGTGATTTGCGCCTCGGGCACTTCGGGCTGCAACTCGCCGTCGAGGCCGTAGGCGGCGATGAAGAGCCGGTTGTTCTCCGTCTCCAGCTCCTGCATCCGGCGGATGGCGGCGGTGCTCTGCGCCTCCCAATTCCGCCAGCTCGCCTCCAGCGTCGCGCCCTTCAGCCCCGGCCGCAGCAACGGCTGGTCGCGGAAGTGTAGCGAGGTCTCAGACGAGCCCCAATCGTTCTCCGAAATAGCGAGCAACTCAGCGACAAGTTTCTCTATCTGCTGACGGGCGATGTTGGGCGGAACGGGAACATTCCTGACATCCTTCACTTGTAAATCAATGGACGGGTTTAACAACTCTAGGACGTTCTGCGCAACGGGGGTGTTGAGCAGACCAAGAAGAAAGCTAAGGTCAGAATCTGACTTTAGAAATACCGACGAGCCGACCATATCAAATGTCGAATCCTGCGGGAGCAGGCGGAAGCCTTGGAGGCCAGTTCCAACGCGGCTCCAAGTGATTCCGAGTTTATACCAGAGATACTCGGGAACAATTCGGCAGGACGCGCTCTTTCGATAGTGTTGACGGGCCTTCTCTGACCAATCGACAACAGATTCGAGGTTTCCTGACCAGCGACGAAAAGGTCCGCCTTTGGCGTAGGGTAGCCACTTCTTTCCACGCCCTACTGATTCAACACTGACTTCCCAGTGCTCACGAACAAACCGACCATTGTCAGCAGTTTTGTTCTGCCCATCTGAAATCGTGCAATCCGCAAGCGAACTCCCTCTGAAAGCAGCCCTTAGCTGGTCACCAATCCAGTATGCAATCGGGCTGCCGGGAATCTCGCTGAATGAATCCTGTGATACATTTGGATACCTGCCTCTCCCGGCCAGAAAGTTCGTTTCCTTCTCGCTCTCATTTCCTTCGATGAGCCTGCAGAAGGTAGCCCGATAATCTGCAAACCGTGCGTTGGAGCAGCACCAAGCCGTGACCGTAACAATCTCGCCCGAAATCGTAGCGAACGCTCGTGGACCGAGATGCGCCATCGAGAGAATGGTCTTTTCTCTCAGCAACTTGCTCCGGAGTTTCTCAAAGCTGTGGAGAAACATCCAACTCTGCATCACTACCATGGCGACATATCCACGCGGAAAAACTAGGTTGAAGCTGCGCTCCATGAACATTGCGTAAAGGTCGGCTTTTGAGTCAGGTAGCTCTTCTTTCGCAAACTCCCTCAATGATTCGTTCATCTGCTTAGGCCCGAAGTAAGGCGGGTTGGCCACGACGACGTGATACCGCTGGGTGAGCGCCTAGGATTGTTCGAGCACGCTCAGGACTTTGAGGTGAGTCTCTCGCAGGAAGAGCTGGCCGCCGAGGTCCTTCGCCTCGATGGCGCGGCGGGCGTTGGCGATGGCCCGTTCGTCGAGGCACGGCTGGAGGAGCGAGCCGAAGTTC
>CAIRLQ010000039.1 GCA_903879465.1 uncultured Opitutia bacterium
CGCCTCAATGCCTCACGCTGGAACCTCGATCCGAACCGTATCGTCGTGGGCGGCGGCTCGCAAGGCGCCCAACCCGCGCTTTACGTCGGCGTTAGCCTCGACCACGCCGACGCGAAATCCTCCGACCCCGTCGCCCGCACTTCCTCCCGCGTCTCGGGTGTCGCCGCTTACCGCAGCCAGCCGACCTTTGATCCGAAGCTAATGCAGGAATGGGTGCCCGGCGTGAAATGGGGCGCCCCTGCGTTCGGCGTACAGTTCGACGAGTCGCTGAAGCGACGCGATGAGTTCCTCCCAGAGATCCGCAAGTGGTCTTCCGAGAACCTCTTCCACGCCGGCTCCGCGCCCATCTACTTCGAGAATAACTGGGGCCTGACCCAGCCAGAAAAAGTCACCGAGATGGATTACAAGGTCCACTCACCCGCCTGGGGCGCCGGCTACCAGAAACTGGCCCAGAAGGCCGGCGTGACCTGTTATCTCAAATATCCCGATCACCCGACCGAGGGCTTCGCCGACATCTGGGATTTCATCGCCAAGGCCCTCAAGAAATAACCCATGCGCCTCGCCTGCCTACTACTCGCCCTCGCGGCCTCCGCGGCGGAACCGAAGATTGTCCGCAATTCGATCGGCATGGAGCTGGTCGAGCTTCCCGCCGGCTCGTTCGTCATGGGCCAAGATGGCCCCGGCACAGACTACCAGCAAAGCAAGCATCCCGCTGAGTTCGCCAAGCCGGACTGGGATGAGACCCCCGCTCACAAGGTCACGATCTCCAAACCCTTTCGCATGGCCCGCACCGAGACCACGCTGGCCCAATGGCGCGCGATGGAACCGGACTTCCGCGCCGGCGTGGGACGGCCTGAAGACGCCTTGAACGGCATCAGCTGGACCCGTGCGCAGAAGTTCTGCGCTTGGTTGAGCCAGAAGGAAGGCAAGATCTATCGCCTGCCGACCGAAGCCGAATGGGAATACGCGTGCCGCGCCGGCACCACCTCGATTTACGCTTACGGGGACCGGTTGCCCAAGGGCTATCAGGACTGGTTCGGCGACCGCGGCCGTCAGCGACTTTACTTCACCGACGAGAAGCTCCCCGAAGAATACGCCCAGCGCGACGACGCCAAGGATCTCCGCGTCGCCCGCAAGCCGGCCAACGCCTGGGGTCTGTTCGACTTGCACGGCAACGTCGCCGAATGGTGCGCGGATTGGTATGGTCCTTATGAAGCCGGCGAACAGACGGATCCGGTCGGCCGGATTGACGGCGACTTCCGCGTCTACCGCGGCGGCAGCCATTCCTCCTTTAGCCGCCTGCTCCGTTCCGCCAACCGTGCCGCCTGGATTCCCTCGCACGTGAGCGAAGGCATCGGCTTCCGGGTCGTCGAAGGCGAAGCCCCCTCGACCAAACCGACGCCCGTCGAGCCGCCCGCCTTGAACGCCCGCGACGTGAAGCCGGGGGTCGTCCGTAGCCAAGCGCCCTCGCCCGAACCTTTCTTCGCGGGACCGGAACCTTTCGTGAAGATCCCGGCCGGCTCGATCGGCCCGCTCTTCTCCTGGCATAACCATAGCCCCTCCATCGCGGAGATGCCCAACGGCGACCTGCTGACGACGTGGTTCTCCTGCATCGACGAAGGGGGCAGTGAGCTGAACAACCTCGCCAGCCGCCTCCGCCTCGGGGCCAAGGAATGGGAACCCGCCTCGCCCTTCTGGGATGGCATCGACGTCAACGACCACGCGCCGAAGCTCTGGTACGACGGCAAGAAGACCGTCTTCCACTTCGCCCGTGGGGCGACCGAGAACATCTTCCGCACCTCGACCGACAGCGGCGCGACCTGGTCCAAGGCGCAACCTATCATGCCGATGGGCGAGTTCGGCAACGGACTCCTCCGCCTACGCGACGGCACCCTGCTCATTCCCCACGACTCCCGTACGGTGAGTATCACGCGCAGCCGCGACGGCGGGAAGACCTGGCAGTCGGTCGTGCAGCCGAAATCGCAGAAAGGCATCAAGCCCGGCGATACGACCTTCCGTCCGCCCGGCATCCACGCCCCGATGGTTGAGCTCACCGATGGACGCCTCATGGCCTTCAGCCGCTTCGATGTCCCCGAGGACCAAGCCCGCTTCGGACGCAAGACGCCCGTCAGCTTCAGCTCCGACCAAGGCGAAACCTGGCAGGTCGAGGCCTCTGAGTTCCCCGCGATCAGCTCAGCCCAACGCCAGACCATGCTGC
>CAIRLQ010000040.1 GCA_903879465.1 uncultured Opitutia bacterium
ATCGGGGTCCCCTTATTTACGCGGGTCCCGTCGGTCGTCAGGATATCTTTCCTGGTGGCCGTACGGTCATGTCCGGATGAACCGGCTACGCTGCCGCCGTCGGGGCTTAAAGCTTATTCAGGCCGTCGGGGCGAGCGTCGCTCAGCTGGCCCCGGTTCAGACGCGGCTAGCCAACTCCCCCAACGTAAGTCTCGAACTGGCGGTCCCTAGCAGGCCACGTTCAATCGCAAGTAGTTCTTTGGCGGCTGGATCAGAGGTCAGGTCGGGTTCGCCGCCAGCCCCGGTCGAATACATATCCACCATACCCCAGAGCTCTCCTACGGTCATTGGCTCGAGTGGACGAGCTGGCTTGTGGCCGCCGGTCTGGCTTTCCAACGCGAGGAGGTTGGCGCCGCGCAGCATCTGGAGGCAGCCTTCTGCCACGGTGGCAGGGACGCGCGCGGCATGGGCGATATCATCGGCCGTCGGGCCCGGCTTCCCGTTGTTGTAGCGCCGCAAGGTCTCGGCTGCGCAGACAAACGCAAGCGTGCGCCGGGCCCGATGGCTGAGGCCTTCCCATGCCTTATGGCGAGCGAGAGCCCGGCGATTTTGGTAAGCATAGGCGACCTGGCCGCCAATCAGGACAAAGAGCCAGGTGAGGTAAGAGCCGAACATGAGTACCAGAACGATGCTGAGCTCCCCGTAGAGGCTTTGGAATTGAGTGACCTTGCCGACATAAAGCGCTGCGAGCTGATGGTTCATGGTGATCAGCGCGGCGATGGTCAGGCCGCCAATCAGGGCGGCGCTCCAGCGCACCCGGACATTGGGCATCATGCGATTGAAGGCGGCGAAGGCGAACGTCAGCAACGCGAGCGAGACGAGTAACGGCCCACTCCCGCTGATGAACTCAACGAGCCTTCCTCCTCCCGGCAGGCGTGAGGTCCATTCGGCGATGAAGCCAGTGTCTTTACCGATGATCGCCGCGATGGAGGCCGCGGATAGCATCGTCATCGTGGTCGCCCCGACGAGGAAGAAGAGGACAAGGAAGAGAAGGTAGTTAGCGAATCGATCACGCCAGCTGCGCCCGAAGCGCACGCCCCAGATGCCGTTGAGCGCATCCTCGACACGGCTCAGCATCATCACGGCGAAGAAAAGGATGAGGATCAATCCAATCACGCCCGCTTGGCCATTGGCGGCATTCTCTAAAAGTTGGTCGATGAGATGGTCGAGGTCTTTGTTGATTTCCCGTAGCGTCGCCTGATGGCCCGGCGCCGATGATTGCGCCACGACTTGTGGTGCGACATATTCGACGGCAGCCACGATCGCCTGCTTCGCCGGGTTATCGCGCTGGCTATCCGAGTGAGAGAGGATGTAGCCGGAGACCGTGAGTGCGAGGGCGAGTAACGGGCCCAGGGACATGAGCGTGTAATAAGTCAGTGCTGCGGATTGCTGCGGGAGGCGGTTGTCGCGAATGCCATGCCAGGTCGTCGCCATCACGCGCCAGAGGGCCTTGAGCCCGCCTCGCCAGCCTTGTTCGGCGAGCGCACTCGGTGCCCAGCTCGCATCAAGCAGGGCCGCGGAGATTTTCCTGGGCGGGGACTCGGGGGTGGAGCCAGTGGTCATCTGTCCACGCTGGGGCGGGACGGGGTCGGCCGCAACCCCCGGCCGAACAGGGGAGGGTGAACAGCGTGAGCAACACCAACAAGTGACGTTTGCCCGCGAGGCGGAGCCTTGATTTTATTGGGGTCTTCCACCTAAGGCGTCGTTCCCATCAAAAAACCGTTAAAAATACCCATTGTGAATAAACTTTTTTACAGAAGTGGCAGAATGTCAGAGGTTTGCGTTAAAACACTAGATGTAGTGTTGGAATAAATTTGCAGGCCCTACATCTAGTATTATCACCCATGCATACCACACAACTAGCGGCCCGCGGCGGCCTCTAAAGCAACCCTTTTCCCCCTCTCCAGACCATGGAAACCATCACCATCAAAGTCGGCCAGAAATCCTTCATCCTCGATAAGACTAAAGCCGAGGAAGCGTTCGCCAACAAGCGCGTCATCAACGGTCGCGAGACCATGTTCTTCAACATCCTCCCGCTGAAATATCAGTGGGCGTATGATCTCTACAAGACGATGAAGAATAACCATTGGGAGCCCGAAGATATCCCGATGCAGAAGGACTGCGAGCAGTGGCGCGATCAGACCGGTCAAATCAGCGAAATCGACCGCTGGATCGTCAAGATGGCGATTGGCTATTTCTCCGCCGCCGAAGGCATCGTCGGCGACAACATCATCCACGTCGTCCGCGAGGTCGTCACCGCCCCCGAGCTCAAGCTCGTCCTGGGCCGCCACGCGCACGAAGAGAACATCCACGC
>CAIRLQ010000041.1 GCA_903879465.1 uncultured Opitutia bacterium
ATCCGGGAGCAGCTGGCCAAACATCGTGCCGATCCCGCGTGCGCCTCTTGTCATACGAGGATTGATCCGGCTGGCTTCGCCCTCGAGTCCTTCGATGTGATCGGCGGACAGCGCGGCCGCTATCGGAGCATTGGCGAAGGGGATGTGCCCGAGCGGGGTAGCATCGATCCGCGGATCAAAATCGACTTCAAGTTGGGACCCAAGGTGGACGCCAGCGGCGAACTTCCTGACGGACGTAAGTTTACCGATATTCTGCAGCTCAAGGAACACCTCGCCAATGATCGCCAACAGTTGCTGCGTAATCTTGCCGAGCAACTGACGGTTTACTCCACGGGCCGCGCATTATCCTTCGGCGACCGCACCGCCTTGACTGAAATCGTGGCCCGCACCGAAGCCCAGGGCGGGGGTATCCGCACGCTGATGCATGAACTGGTCCGCAGTAACCTTTTCCAGACCCGCTGAACGATGCGCCCCTTTGTTTCATTCTTGTTCGCTTGGGTTCTGGTAGCCCTCTGGTTGCTGTCTGATTTACATGCTGCTCCGTCGGTGGAGATATCGCGCCGGGTTGTCGGGCTTTTTGAACCATCCCGAGTGGACGATCTCAAGCAACTCGTCCCGACCCTCCCTGGGGTCGATTTATTGCGGGTGGATTACGATTCGACGGTAGCGGTCTGGCGGCTGGACCCCGCCTTGGTTATGACGAATTATAACGCCAAGAAGCCGCCCACGGAAGAACAGCTTGCCCAGCGCTTGGACTCCCTCCTCGGTGCCGCCTCGGCGCGCAGCTTCGCTCTCAAGCCGCTGTCGGGCATCCCGGCTGAGAAGGCGACTTTGGTTCAGCTCCGCCCGCCTATCCTCGACTGCCGCGGTTGTCGTTTCGCTGTTTATAATAGCATCGCCAAACTCGAGGGGGTCGAGATTGCGACGGTGGGTAAGGACGGACTCATCAGCGCCCGGATTGATCCTGCCAAGACCGACCAGCAAACTTTGCTTGCTGCCCTCAAGAAGGTTCGCGGGCTCGAACACCCCATAAAATAAAACCTATTTATGAATAAAATCCAACTCGGCCTCCACCGTTCACTTTCCCGGCGCACCTTCCTCCGGGCCGCCGGTGCCGGCATCGCCTTGCCGTTGCTGGATGCCATGATGCCCGCCTTCGCGAAGGAATCGGCTCTGGCCAAGATTCCCCGGCGCATGGTCTGTATTCAGACGAATATGGGCATCATGCCACAGTTCTTCTTCCCGGAGAAGGCCGGCCGCGATTTCGCCCTGCCAGCTTATCTTCAGAAACTGGAGACGCATCGTAATCGCATGACGGTTTTCTCTGGCGTAAGCCTGCCTGGCGTGACGGGTGGCCATGCCGCCGAGAAGTGTTTCCTTACAGGAACGCCGCACCCAGATCGGGGCGGCTTCCGTAACTGGGTTTCTTTAGATCAGTTGGCCGCCGAACACATCGGCTCAGCCACGCGCTACCCTTCGTTGCCGCTCGCGATGGTCAGCGATGGCTCGCCGACGCTGAGCTATACCCGGAGTGGTGCACCCATTCCGGCTGAAAAGAGCCCCCGCCGGCTTTTCCAGAAACTCTTCATGCAGGGTAAGGCGAGCGAAGTCGCGGCCAACGTAGAGGCTCTGCGCCAGGGACGAAGCATGCTGGATTTCGTGGGAGATCAGTCCCAGCGTCTCAACCGGACTCTTTCCAAAAATGACCAGCAGCGGATGGATGAGTATTATACCACCGTGCGGGAACTTGAGAAGCGTCTCCACAGTTCCGAAGAATGGGAATATCGCCCCAAGCCGGTCGTGCGGGCTACGGCGCCGAATGATATCGACGACACCAAAGAGTTCGTCGCCAAGACCCGCCTGATGTTTGATGTCATGAAGCTCGCGATCGAGACCGACTCCACCCGGATCATCTCGCTGTTCATCGATACCACCGTCATTCATAATATCACCCACCACGGCAACCGCCCTGAGGCCGTCGCGGAGTTGCAGGCCAAGGAAGAGGCGCAGTTCGGCGCCTTGAATGATTTCCTGACGGCCTTGGAAAGCACGAAGGAGGACGGGCAGTCGCTGCTCGATCGTACTCAGGTCCTTTACGGCACGCCCATGGGCAGTGCGAATTCGCACTCGAACGTCAATCTGCCCGCCATGATCGCGGGTGGCGGCTACCGCCATGGCCAGCACCTGGCTTTTGATAAGCTGAATAACTACCCCTTGAGCAACCTCTACGTCACGATGCTTCAGCGCATGGGCATCGAGGTCAGCGAATTCGCCTTATCGAAGAGCACCATGCGCGGACTCGAGATGGTCTGAGCCTTTACTTCGCCACCTTGAGTTCCTTGAACTTCAGAGACTCGGAGTTCAGGCAATAGCGTAGGCCGGTGGGCGCTGGGCCGTCTTCGAAGACGTGCCCAAGGTGGCAGTCGCAGCGGGCGCAGAGAATCTCGGTGCGCTTCATGCCGTGGCTCGAATCGGTGATGGTGGCGATATTCTCCTTGGAGACGCCTTGGAAGAAACTGGGCCACCCGGTGCCGGAATTGAATTTCGCGGCGGAGGAGAAGAGCGGCAAGTCGCAGCAGACGCAGTGGTAGGTGCCGTCCTTATGGTTGTCGAGCAGGGTGCCGCAGAAGGGGCGTTCGGTTCCCTTGCCGCGGGTGATGCGGTATTGCTCAGGCGTGAGCTGGGCGGCCCAGGCGTCATCGCTCTTGATGATTTTGTCGACCAGCACGGGTTTGCCGACGCCGCCTTTGCCATCGTCGGGTGTGACGAGGACTTTCGGGGTGTCGGATTTAGCGGCAGGATCTTTCATGGGCTGGGAAGGGGTGTCGGACTTAGTGACCGCGGCGCTGAGCGCAGCTGTGATGAGCAGGGTGAGGAGGGCGAGGGTCTTCATGGTTTTAATTAAAAGATTTTCCACAGCCACAGGTGCTGGCCGCGTTGGGGTTGCGGACTTCGAACCCTTTTCCGTGGAGGCCGTCATCGAAATGCACCGTCGCTCCGTCGAGGTAGGCGTGGCTGGTGGGGTCGATGAGGAGCTTCAGCCCCTGGCTTTCGAATTCGAGGTCATCGGCTTTGCGGACATCAAAAGCCATCCCGTATTCGAAGCCGGAACAGCCGCCAGTCTCCACGAGGACCCGGAGTACGGATTCGGGATTGGCTTGGGCCTTATGAAGTGCGCGCACCTGCTGGGCGGCGGCTTCGGTGAGGATGATCATGACTCATAAGTTTAGCGGCAATCAGCGGGAGTCAAGGGGCAGCCGCCGTCCGCGGGAAGGGCTTTCCCTTTTCGGTGCCTGAAAAGCCTGTCCAAGCCCGATTTAATCGCAGTCGCCTATGGTTTCTCTCAGAGTTCGCAGGTCTGCTGCGTCTCGCGCGTGGGGCGTGCAATCAGGCCCCTGTATGGCTCATTCGGATAAATTTCGGCGGCACGCGATCCGAGCAGGTGTGCGTCGCAGCACTTGAGTAGGTCTGGCAGATTCTCGGTCCGGCGCATATCGTATAGGAACTTTCCATCCGCATCCACGGCCAGACCGATGAAGTTGAGGAACTTCTTGAGGCGCCCCGCCTGCTTATCTGTCGCCTTGGCAGTGTCACAGCATTCCTCGGCGAGCTCTTGGATATAGGTACGCACGTCGGCGAGCGTCGGTGTAAAGGGCTGCAGGCCCTGCTGGACTTCGCGC
>CAIRLQ010000042.1 GCA_903879465.1 uncultured Opitutia bacterium
GACCCTGCGCCAGATGCTGGAGAAGCATCGTACCACGGAGAGTTGCAACTCTTGTCACGCCAAGATCGACCCACCTGGCTTCGCGCTTGAGAACTACGACGTCGAAGGCGGATGGCAGACCAACTACCGTAGCCTAGGCAAGCAGTTCCAAGCTCCCGTCGGCGTCAAACGCGCCCAGTGGCGCGTCGGACCCCCCGTCGATGCCTCCGGAGTGACCGCCGACGGCAAGCCCTTCGCCGGCCTCGCCGAATTCAAGCAGAAGGTACTACTCGCTCAGCCTGAAGCCTTCACGCTCGCCCTGGCACGCAAACTCGCCGCCTACGGTAGCGGCCGCGCAATGGGCTTCTCCGACCGCACCGAACTGCAGCGCATCGCCCATGAGACCTTCACGCGTGGCAATGGCCTGCGAGAACTCCTCCACGGAATCATCCAAAGTGAACTCTTTCTAAACAAATGAACGCTCCGCATATCGCCACCAAGACGCGCCTCGATCGCCGCGCCTTCCTACGCAACTCCGGCCTGCTCCTCAGCTTACCCTGGCTCGAAGCCATGGTACCTAGCTTCGCCAACGCCGCGGAGACCCGCGCCGCCACCACGCAGCCCCGCCGCTTCTTGGCGATGAACTACAGCCTCGGTTTCCACGTCCCCCTGCTCGTGCCGAAAGAAGAAGGCGCCGATTACACGCCGACCTATTACCTCGAAGGCCTGCAGGCCCACCGCAAGGACTTGACGGTCTTCTCGGGCATCTCCCACGATCAGCAAAACGGTGCCGATGGACACACCTCGGAACTCACTTGGCTGACCTCGGCGAAACACCCGGGCCTGCCCGGATTCCGCAACACGATCTCACTCGACCAACTGCTGGTCCAAAAACTTAGCCCCGACACCCGCTTCACCTCCCTGGCGCTTTCCGCTGGCACCAACGGCTCGCTCTCGTGGACGATGAACGGCGTCAACATCCCCTCCGAATCGAACGCCTCCCGCCTCTTCCAACTCCTCTTCGTCAACGGAAGTGCTTACGAAGTGCAGCGCCAGCTGCGCGACCTCCAGCGCGGTCGGAGCATCTTGGATACGCTGAACGGCGAGGCCAAGAAGATGAATGCGAATCTCGGTCCGCGGGACCGGGAAAAGGTCGACCAGTATTTCACCAGCGTGCGTGAGCTCGAAGCCCGCCTGCTCTCCTCCTCCGCCTGGGCAACCCGCCCGAAGCCGAAGGTCAACGTCGCCCCACCCACCGACATCACGGACCGCAATGAAATCATCGCGAAGACCCGCCTGATGCACGACCTAATCGCGCTAACTTTCCAGACCGACTCCACGCGCTTCATCACCTACAGCGCAGGCGGAGGCAACAATCCCAAGATCGATGGCGTCACGCAGGAATGGCACAACCTTTCCCACCACGGTCAGGACGAAGCCAAGATTCAGGAACTCCGCCTCATCGAGCGTGCTGAGTTCAACGAAATCGGCCGGCTCCTCGGCCTACTCAAAGCCGTCAAAGAAGGCCGCGGCACCCTGCTCGACAACACAATCGTGATGGCAGGTAGCAACCTCGGCAACGCGAGCTCTCACAGCTCGCGCGACCTTCCACTTGTCTTGGCTGGGGGCGGTTTCCGCCACGGCAAACACGTCGTCGCGGGCGGCAAGGGCAACGACAACGCCCGCTTCGCCAACCTCTTCGTCCAGATCGCCCACCGCATGGATGTCGGTATCGAGAAGTTCGGGAGCAGCAACGGACGGAGCATCAAGGGCTTCGAGCTGGCCTAAGCATGAGGCTCGCCCTGCTGCTCGGACTGTCAGCACTGCAGGCCTTCGCAGCCGAGACCTGGATCGGCGTAGGCTACGGCGGACGGCGCATCCTATCGCACGACGGGCTTAATTGGGAGATCACCGCCGAATGGGCACCCGAGGGTAAGGACGACAGCAACAACCTCATGTCGGCGGCCTTTGGTGCTGGTAAGTTCGTCGTAGTCGGCGGCGGTGGCTGGAGTAAGGACACCCAAGCGGGGCACATCCTCATCTCGAACGAAGGTACGAAATGGGAAGAAGTGAAAAAGCTCCCCTTCCGCATCAACCCCGTCGTCTACACCGGACGTCGCTTCATCGCCGGCGGCCCCGAACGCACCCTGTGGTTTTCTGACGACGGCATCAAATGGTCACAAGGTGCGCAGGCTAAGGCCGCAGGAATCCCCAGCTGGGCGCTCTGGTTCCGGCACGGGGCCTTTGGCAATGGCGTCACTGTGTTTATGGGCGAGGCGGGCGCGAAGAAGGAGCTCTACTGGTGTATGTCCTCGACCGACGGCACGCAGGTCGACTTCCGGTCAGACCTACCTCAACTGCGCGCCCTCGCCTTTGGCGGAAACACTTTCGTCGCCGTCGGAAACGGCGTTCTCATGACTTCGGTGGACGGCAAAGCGTGGCAGAAACAAGAACGCCCTGCCGACGAGAAACTCGACTGGATCCAATGGACCGGTAAGGAGTTTATCGCTGGCAGCAACAAGACCGCGATTACCTCGGCGGACGGCAAAACCTGGCAACCCTCGGGCCTGCGCTCGCCTGGTCGCGTCCTTTGGACGGACGGCAAGCGCTTCATCGCCAGCTCCTGGCCCGGAAAAATGTTCTTCTCTGCCGATGGGAAAACCTGGAAGCCCTCCCCGGCCATGCCTCCCAACGGGATCAACGCCGTCGTGAAGGCTCTGTAAACAAAAGGGCCGGAGTCATATGACTCCGGCCCTTTGATTTATCAGCCTGTTCCTAGCCCAGGCCCTATCCCTGTGCGACTACGTCGCGCTCACTTCTTGCCGTCGTCGACGACTTCGAAGTCGCCGTCGACCACCTTGCCGTCCTTCGACTTCTTCTTTTCTTCCGGAGCAGGACCGGCGCCGGCATTCGCCTGAGGCTGTTCGCCGCTGGCGGGAGGCACGGACTGCGCAGCGGCCTGCAGGGCAGCCTGGAGAGCGGTGGCAGACTTTTCGAAGTCCTCGACGGTCGCATCGGCCTTCTTCAACAGCTCTTGGGCTTCCTTAAGGGAAGCTTCTGCGGCGGCCTTAGCTTCGGCGGCGATCTTTTCGCCGTTCTCGGCGATGAACTTCTCTGAAGCGAAGACGCTGGCGTCGAGGCGATTGCGGGCCTCGGCGAGTTCGCGGACCTTCTTATCTTCTTCGGCATGGAGTTCAGCTTCCTTGCGGAGCTTCTCGACTTCTTCCTTGGAGAGACCTGAGGAGCCCGTGATGGAAATCTTCTGTTCCTTACCGGTGCCTTTGTCCGTAGCTGAAACGTGCAGGATTCCGTTAGCGTCGATGTCGAACGTGACTTCGATCTGCGGTTCGCCGCGGCGCGAAGGCTTGATGCCGTCGAGCTTGAACGTGCCAAGCTGCTTATTGTCCTTCGCCATCGGGCGTTCGCCCTGGACGATGACGATGTCGACCGCAGCCTGGTTATCGGCGGCGGTGGAGAAGACCTGCGACTTCTTGGTCGGGATGGTCGTATTGCGGTCAATCATTGCGGTGGCGACGCTGCCCATGGTCTCGATCGAGAGCGTGAGCGGAGTCACGTCAAGGAGGAGGACATCCTTCACGTCGCCCTTGAGGACGCCGGCCTGAATGGCGGCTCCGATGGCGACGACTTCATCCGGATTGACGCCTTTATGAGGCTCCTTGCCGGCGAGACTGCGAGCAAGCTCGATGATCTTGGGCATGCGGGTCATGCCGCCGACGAGAACGAGCTCATCGACCTGCGCCATCTTGAGGGCGGCGTCCTTGAGGCACGATTCGAACGGCTTGCGGGTGCGTTCGGAAAGGTCATCGCAGACCTTCTCCATCTGGGCGCGCGTGAGCGTGACGTTGAGGTGCTTCGGACCAGAGGCGTCGGCGGTAATGAAGGGCAGATTGATATCAACCGAGTTCGAGGAAGACAGGGCAATCTTTGCCTTCTCAGCTTCTTCCTTCAGTCGCTGGCGAGCCATCGCGTCCTTGGAGAGGTCGATACCAGACTCGGCCTTGAAGCCGTCGATGAGCCACTGGATGATGCGCTCATCCCAGTTGTCGCCACCGAGCTCGGTATCGCCGTTGGTCGCCTTCACTTCGAAGACGCCGCCGCCGATCTCGAGGACCGAGACGTCGAAGGTGCCGCCGCCCAAGTCATAGACGGCAATCTTTTCGTCGCCCTTCTTGTCGAGGCCGTAAGCAAGGGAAGCCGCGGTAGGCTCGTTGACGATGCGGAGCACCTCGAGTCCCGCGATTGTGCCAGCGTCCTTCGTGGCCTGGCGCTGCGAGTCGTTGAAGTAAGCGGGTACGGTGATGACGGCCTGCGTGACCTTCTCGCCGAGGTAGGCTTCGGCGTCGGCCTTGAGCTTACCAAGGACCTTGGCGGCGATTTCTTCCGGAGCGAAGACGCGCGGCTTGCCGTCGACTTCGCATTCGATGGCGGCGTCGCCGTTCTTACCTTCGACGACCTTGTAAGGGAGCTTCGAGGCGATAGCCTTCACTTCCGCGAACTTGCGGCCGATGAGGCGCTTCGCGGAGAAGATCGTGTTCTTCGGGTTGGTGACGGCCTGGCGCTTGGCGTC
>CAIRLQ010000043.1 GCA_903879465.1 uncultured Opitutia bacterium
ACCCCGGGCTTTTTGTTTCTTTGTATTTACCTATCCGCCAACCGCTAACCGCCAACCGCTCTCACCTTATTCTTATCAAAGCTTAATTCCAATCTTCTCCAGCAGGCGGGCAAGGTCGTCGTCACTGCTGAAAGGAATCGAAATCGCACCCTTAGTGCCATTACGAACGACGGTAACGGGCGTGGCGAAGTGGGAGGCGAGCCGCTTCTGGACATCGGCGACGACGGTCTGTTCGACGCGCTTACGATCACCCTTCTTGCCGCCAGCGAGTTTCTTCACTTCCGCCTCGGTCGCGCGGACGGAGAGGCCTTTCTCAATCACAAGGCGCGCGACCTGCACACGATGGGCCTGATTCTCGAGCCCGAGCAAAGCCTTGGCGTGACCGGCGGAGAGCTGCCCCTTGCGGAGGTAACCCTGGATTTCGGGGTCGAGCGAAAGCAGGCGGACGCTATTGGCGATAGTCGCACGCGGCTTACCGATACGATCGGCGACAGCTTCCTGCGTCAGGTTAAAATCACGCATGAGCGAGGCCACGCCAATGGCTTCATCGATGGCATTAAGATCGGCACGCTGGAGATTCTCCACCAGGGCGAGCACGGCACTCGAAGCGTCGCTGGCCTCGATGATGCGGGCGGTGATGGTCTTCTGACCGAGGTGCTTGAAGGCACGAAAACGGCGCTCCCCGGCGATAAGTTCGTAGCCATCCTTCACCTTGCGGACGACGATCGGTTGAAGCAGCCCTTCCGAACGAATCGATTCAGCCAGTTCCTTCACCAGGGCTTCGTCGAACTCGCGACGCGGCTGGCGGGGATTGGGCACAATCGCACCGACGGCGAGCTCGATCAAAGTCAAGCCAGGCGAGGTCGGCGCGGGGGCCGGGGCGGGATTGATGGGCACGACGGGCTTGGTGACGCCGCTACCGATCAGGGAGCCGAGACCGCGACCGAGGGATTTCTTGGGAGGAGTAGCCATGTAAAATTAGCGAGCAGGGGTTTCGGCCTGCGGTACGAAGATATCGACGTCGGCACGAAGCGCGGCGGCGCTGGAGAGTTTGTTCGCGAGAATGATCCATTCGGGCTTGGAGCCAAGCTGGCGGGCGATGCGGATGACGGAATCACCCGACTTCACGTGATACTTGATACCCGTGCGAGGCATCTCCGGCGGAAAACCATCGTCCGCTAAGGCGGGCGCATCGGCCTTCGCGGTCAAAGTCTTCGTGTTCGCCGGGGTGGCAGACTTAACGGTGGTGGCCGCGCCATTCTTACCGAGGGCAACGTTGACCTGACGAGTGAGCTCAGCGAGCGCCGTGTTCACATCTGCGGTCTGCTGTTTCAGGCGGCGATCCACTTCGGCGAGCGTCTCAGTGCGAGAGCGGGCGATGGCTTCGTTCGAGGAAGCGGTCGGGGCCTGGGCGGCCTTCTGCCTGGTCAGCGAATCACGCAGATCGGCGTTCTCCAGTTTCAGCTTCTCCACCTCGTTACGGAGTTCGGCGAGGTCCTGCTGGATACCGGCGAGCTGGGTGTTCTGGGCCAGAAGGGGAGAGAGACTGAGGAAAAGGAGGAGGAGACCACGACGCATGGGCAGAGGAAAACAGGTGGGGGCGAGGAGAGCAAAGCGATATGAGACCACAAAGGGTAGGGGTGGGGGTAGGAAATGCAGCCAATCAAGGACTTCAGTAAGTTTATGCATACTACCCCTACCCCTAACCCCTTTTGAATATTCTGTATCCCTGCCC
>CAIRLQ010000044.1 GCA_903879465.1 uncultured Opitutia bacterium
ATCGTGGGCAGCGGGGTGTCGAGCCAGACGTCGGCACGGCGGGTACGGATCTCGGCTTCACGAACCGACGTGAGGTATTGGTCCATGCGGCCTTTGTCCCCGGTGCCCATCTTCTTCTCAAGTTGGCGCACTTCGTCGAGGTTGGCGTCGAGGACGCTGCCCTTGCGGCGGAGTTCGCGGCGCTGGGCGGTCTTGCCGCCCTTGGGTTCTTCGAAGAGCGAGGCGAAGATCTCACTGCAACGGCGCATCGCGGGTAGGCGGACGCCGTCGGCGGTCCAAGCGAGGGACTCGTCGGTGAGTGCGATCTCCATTGAGCTGATGCGGGTATGTGGCGCAGTGATTTCAGCCATCTTCTGGTCGACGGAGATGGTATTGCGGTCCGTCGGTCCGATCTTTCCGCCGGTCAGCCAGGTGGTGATGCAGTTGTGGTGGTGACCGATGTTGCCCGGGTGATGCAGGCCGCTGATAGGGGTGATGGATTGGCGATGCTTCTCGAGCGGCTTGAGCGAGCGGGAGAATTCGTAGTCTGCGCCCGCTTTCATGATCTGGTAGTTCAGCGAATGAACGCCGTTAGCGAGGTAGATGAACGCACTGCGCCGGGGGGTGGCGGTCAGCTTCTCGGAGGCACGCAACGGGAGCATGCACTCGAGAAGCGGCAGGGAGATGAGCGCGCCCATCGCGCGCAGGGCGTGACGGCGATCGATGAGCCAGGATTGGGAGAGGTAGTTGGCCATAGGGTTGTTGGTTTTTGTTTTGGTTAAAGGTTTGTTGTTTTCGAATTTGCTTAGTTTTTTTCTGGGTGTGTGCCGTTCATAGTTTTAACTGCTTCGCGGCTTAAGCAACGAAGAGTCAGGAACGATGAACTTAGCACATGACTCATCGTTTCCGCAGGAGTTCGGATGAGGCGACGGCCTGGACGATGTCTTTGATCCGATAGTCGTTCTTCTTGGCTTCGGTGGCGATGGCCTTGATGTCTTCCTTGTCGTCGAAGGTGAGGACCCGGCGGAGGGCATAGGTGCAAAGGTGCTCGATGAAGGCCCGGGCGAAGGCGTCGCGGTCGGCAATCAGTAATTGCTTGAACGCCACGGAATCCTTGAAGGCGCGGCCATCGGGCATCGTGCCGGCGGAATCGATCGAAGGATCTGCGCCAACTCCCGCAGGGACCTTCTCAAAGGTGCGCCACTGGCCGATGGCATCGTAATTATCCCAGGCGAAGCCGAGAGGGTCGATCCGGGAGTGGCAGGCGGCGCAGTTCGGATTCTTGGAGTGTACCGCAAGCTTATCGCGGAGGGAGGCCTTGGGGCTTTGCGCCGTGGGGGGTTCAATCGCGGGGACGTTGGCGGGCGGCGGAGGAGGCGTCTTGCCGAAGATTGACTCACTGAGCCAGACGCCGCGATGAATCGGCCGGTGGCGGGTTCCGTCGGAAGTCAGTCCGAGGATCGCGCCCATCGTCAGCAGGCCGCCGCGATGGTCTTCGGGCTTGAGCGAGACACGCTGGAAGCCGTCCGATTTCGGTTCGGTCAGTCCGTAGAAATCGCAGAGCCGGGTGTTGGCCATGGTCCAATCGGAATTAATGAACGCGTCGATCGATAGGTTCTTGGTGAACGTTTCGCGGAAGTATTCGATGGCTTCGGTACGCATGCTCGTCTCGAGCCAAGGATCGTAGTTGGGGTAGAGTTTCTTATCCGGCGGGAACATGCCGACGCGGTGCAATTGCAACCACTGGCGGGCAAAATCGTCGACAAAGCGACTGCTGCGTTGGTCCGCGAGCATGCGGTCGACTTCTGTTTTCAGGCCGTCGCCTTTGAGCGTGCCGCCTTTAGCTGCCTTGAAGAGGCCATCGTCGGGCATCGAGCTCCAGAGGAAATAAGAGAGGCGGGAGGCGAGTTCGCTGTCGGTGAGCTTTTCGCGCGCCACGGTATCGCCTTCGACGAGGTAAATGAAGTTACGCGAGGTCAGCACTCCTTGCAGGGCGACGCGATAGGCGCTGGCCTGTTTTTCACCAGCGGCGAGTTCGGAGAGGTAGGCTTTGAGGTATTGGCTCAGTTCTTCGGTCCGGACTGGGCGGCGCCATGCGCGCTCGGCGAGGCGGCGGAGTTGTTCCGTGACGACTTCGGGCGAGGCGTCGGCGGTCGGGAGGAGGCCTTCATGCCGGTCCTTTTCCGCCTTCGACTCCAGTGGGCCTTCCCATTCGATCCAGTCGACGAGCACGGTGGAGAAGATGCTGTGCCCCTTGTCGTCAAACATTTGCGGGGCATTGGCGTTCAGCAGGCGGGTTTCGCTGCTGTGCGTAAAGATGTAGGCGGGGCCGTTGCTAAGGGCACCACGGAAGGCGCCGCCGGCTCTTCGGTCGATGCTGTTCGTGGCCACAACGGTCCATTGTAGCGTCGACGGCATATCGAGATACATCTCGAACTCATAGACCTTCGGGTGATCCTCGGGGGCGGTGATATCGAACTCAACGGCAGCAGCCACGGTCTCCTCACCGGTCGATTTGCCTATGCTCAGGTGGGCGGGCTGGCCGCCGAGCGGGCGGATGCCACTGGCCTGCATACGCAAGCGATAGAGCCCGCTGTGTTCTGGGCCCGTTTTTCCAAACCAATTCGGCGAAAGAGCATTTCCGAGGTTCCCGGGGTAGACGAGGTAGCGTACGGGACGCTTGATGCCGAATCTATCCAGCGATTCCTGGATGCTCTTGCCGTCGCCGCGGGTCATTTCTAGCGCCGTCTTGCGAACTTTGCGGGCTTGTCCGGAAGTGGCCGAGAGGGCGCGTTCGAGTACGGTGTCAGCGGCTCGGTAATAGCGATCCACGTGCGAAGGTGAAAGGGACAGCGACGAACCGATACGCTCATAGCCGTGCCAGAGGGAGTCTTCGTTCAGCTCTCCCGGCTTGGTCGGATTGTACCGTATGCCGAACAGGTCGTAGACCGTATTCTGATATTCTTTCCGGCTCAGACGGTAATGAGTCACTGGCGGACGCGCCCCCATGCGCACTGCGCGTCCTTCTTTGATGCGTGCATCGAGGTCCGACACGAAGGCGGCCATCTCCTGTTGCGTGGGTTTGGGTTCCTTATCCTTCTTCGGGGGCATCTCGCCGGAGTTCACCTGCTCCATGGCTTCGGCCCAATGGTGCGTGTCTGTGCCGAGTTTAAAGTCACGCGAAAGGCGGTCGAAGCGCAGATCGCCTTTTTCTTTATCGGGGCCGTGGCAACGGACGCAGTGCTTCTCAATAAAGGCTTCGTAGGGCTCCGCCGCACGGGCGATGCCGTTCAGGCCGAGGCTGAGGGTGAGGAGCACAGAGGCTCGGGAGAGATGGCTGCGGAAGGACATGATACGGGTCAAAAATGGGTTGGGGCTGCGGACGGGGAGAACGCAGGTTATTAGGGGGACAGCCTCTGGCGGGGTCAAGTTCCTGCCAATCTGTTGGTTTGTCCTTTTATACCTAAATTGTGTCGTAAAACGTGAATAACCCGTTGGGGGCCGGCTGGCGGGTGAACGGCTGCGAAACATCGCAGGGTGACGGCGGCGGGACCGCCTCACGCCGGAGGCTAAGATAGGTGACGGGGGTGGGGCTGAAATCCGGTCGACGCTGGTCGGGGGTGCTTACTCCGCCGCTATTCAATGAATAGAAGCTCGTTGGCGTTGAGTAACGCGCGGCAGAAGGCTGGCTTGCCATGCTTAGAGATAAGTTTTTTCGCGGCGGCCCGTTCGGTTGCGGTGGGTGGGCGCTGGAGGGCGTAGGCGTAGGCCTGGGCAATGGGG
>CAIRLQ010000045.1 GCA_903879465.1 uncultured Opitutia bacterium
CGCTGGGCGGTCGCCGCCTACGTGCGTGCGTTGCAGCTCTCTCAGAACTGCCCCGCTGATCTCGCCCCCGCCGCAGTGAAGGCTCAAATCAAGTAATTCAAACATGAGAGACTCCTCCATGCCTCACGCCCTGACCGACCACTGGAAGAAATTCCTGGTCGCTGGCGTCGTCGCCCTCGCTGTCGTCTGGTTCTTCGCCTTTAATGGCGTTAACCACCATGAATATCGTCAGGGACTGTCGGTCCTCGTCGGCGCGATGTTCTGGATTTCGATTCTCATCGGCATGCTGATGCTGACGATGATTACCCGCGTCTTTGATGCCGGCTGGGCTCCGCTCATCCGCCGTAATTGGGAGCACATGCTAATCGCGTTGCCGATCCTGATTGTCATTGGGATCGCCCCGTTGGCCTTTATTCCTGCTTCCCGCCACTTGCTCTGGGAATGGACGAACGCCGCCCACGTGCTGCCCAGCGGCCACACGGTCGGGGCTGACCCCATCTTACAAGCCAAGAGCTGGTTCTTGAACGAGAACTTCTTCCTCGCCCGTATCGCCCTCTATGCGCTGATCTTCGGCGTCCTCGCCGTATTGTTGCGACGCTGGTCTTTCGCTCAAGATACGGACCGCACCGCCGGCCATACCCATCGCCTGCATGCTGTCTCGGCGGTAGGTATCCCGCTCGGCGCAATCACGCTGACCATGCTGGCCTTCGACTGCCTGATGGCTCTTTCGTATCACTGGTTTTCAACCATGTACGGTGTATGGTTCTTCGCGCTCTCCATCCGCCTTGCGTTGGCGGTCACGGTCATCCTGACCTACAAACTCTCTAATGGCGGCTGGCTCGACGGACTACTTAACCAGGCGCATCGCCATGTGCTCGGCTGCCTGATGCTGGCGTTCACCGTCTTCTGGGCGTACATCAGTTTCTCCCAGTACTTCCTGATTTATACGGCTAATATTCCCGAAGAAACCTTCTGGTATAACATCCGCGAAATCGATGCCGTGACCGGCCTCAAGAGCGAGTGGTGGGGCGTGTCGATGTACATGATCTTCGGATTCTTTTTCCTACCGTTCTTGGCCTTGCTTCCGTATCGCACCAAAATCGTTCCTGGCCGTCTGCTGACGGTCGCCTACATCATCGTCGCCGGTGCCTTGGCTGACCTTTGGTTTAATGCTGTGCCGCGCCAGATTGCCCAAGCCGACCTCACCAAATTCCCCGAAGGGTTCAGCGTCGCGCCGTTCCTCACCTCGGCACTCTTCCTTGATTTGCTCGCGATCATCGGCTTTGGCGCCGTGGTGCTGGCCATCTTCTTCCGCGGAGCCTCGAAGAACGAGGTAATCCCGGTGCATGACCCCCGCATCCTCGAGTCCATCAACTACCATGAGTGATCAATCCTCTTCTGGGCGCCGCCCGCTGATTCCCGGCCAGATTTCATCTTGGCTCGGCGTTGTCGCCCTCGCAGCCGCTGCCCTGATTGCGACCGGCTACGCTTACACGCTTGTCCGCCGTGCTCCTGATGCCCTAACCGATCGGCGCAAGGCCCAGCAGAATCTGCGTGCTGAAACCGACAAGAAGGAACTCGCTCTCCTTGCTGAACCCAGCCGCAACGCGGATGGCACTTACCGCATTTCCCTTAAGGATGCTCAAGCACTGATCGTTAAAGACCCCCAGGTCATCGCCAAGATCCAGGCTGGCGGTGCTCCGGCTGCTCCCGCCGTGGCTGCCGCTTATGTTGCTGGTCCGTTCGTTGCGGCCGACGCCGAGCAGATGAAGCGCGGTGCCGCCGTCTACGCCCGTACTTGTGTCGCTTGTCACCAGCCAACGGGGAAGGGCCTGCCGCCCGTGTTCCCTTCGATCGCGGAGACCCCGA
>CAIRLQ010000046.1 GCA_903879465.1 uncultured Opitutia bacterium
CCGCACGCCGGCGAAGGCGGCCTACTCGGCAAGGAAGACGAAGCAGTCATCCGACCCACGGTGCAAACCCTCCGCGCTGAAGGGCATGATGTCAGCGGCCCGCTGCCGGGGGACACGGTCTTTCATCGACATCTGCTAGGCGAATTTGACGCGGTCGCTGCGATTTATCACGACCAAGGCCTCGCACCCCTGAAATCGGTAGATTTCTCGACTTCGGCCAACCTCAGTCTCGGGCTGAAGTACTTACGCACGAGCCCCGACCACGGCACCGCTTACGACATCGCCGGCCTTGGCAAGGCGGACCGCGGCAGCTTCGATGCGGCGATGAGCCTCGCGCGAAAACTCTCGGAGTGATGCGCCTACTATTCGTCTGGTTTCTTTCGCTAAGTGCGCTCGAATCGGCCGAGAACCGCATAGCCAGTTTTAGCCCAGGTGCGACGCAAACCCTGCTCGACCTCGGATGCTCCGCGGAAATCGTGGCGGCCACACGGTGGTGCCCGTTGCCCAAGAACCATCCCGCCTCACGTGCCTGCGACGTCTTTCAACCCGACCTCGAAAATCTCCTGCTCACAAAACCGTCGCTCGTGATTCTGCCGCGCATGGCCAATCCACTCTGGGCCGATAAATGTGCGAAGGCCGGACTGCGCACCCTCGTGCTACATCCGGAGTCCGCTACATCCTGCAGCCAAGACATCCTGCGATTGGGCGAAGCGACCGGCAGAACGGAAGTAGCCCAGAAATACTTCACGCTCCTGAAGCGACGACCAACCGCCCCGAGCAAGAAGATCATCATCGTCTGGGACGGCACTATGGCAGGGCCGGAAAGTTACCTCGCCGAACCCCTGGCAGTCGCTGGATTCATTTCGGCCTTACCCCAAGGGAGTTGGGTAAAGTTTGACTGGGAGCTACTTGCCGCGGCCAAGCCAGACGCCGTCCTCTGGATTCAAAACGGTGGAGCTAATAGCCCCATCTCGGCAAACCCCGAAAAAATGGAGGAAATGTCCAAAGTCCCCTCCATCAAGGACCTGCCCTGTTTAAAAAGTCGCCGCATTTACCAAAGCACGAATGGGAGCAACTGGTTGCCTGGTAGTGGTTTAACAAAAGTTTTGCCAGATTTGTCACAGGTTCAAAAAACCCTCGGACCCTAGGGTGAATCAGTCACCGGAACACCACTGGCCCGATTGACAGCCGCAGGTTTACCGAGAAGATATATTTCACCATGAACTCCAAGTTCCTCAAACTCCTCGCCCTCACCGCTGGCATCCTCGCCCTCTCGGCCGCTTTCGTCAGCGCCGAAGAAAAGAAGGAAGATGGCAAGTGCCCCTGCGAAAAGGAAAAACCCAAGGCCATCGTCGCCGAAGAACCTAAGAAAGACGACGGTAAGTGCCCTTGCGAGAAAGAGAAGCCCAAGGCCATCGTCGCCGTGGATGAGCCGGCTAAAGAAGGCAAGTGCCCCTGCGAGAAGGAAAAGCCCAAGGCCTAAGCAAGGCTTCAGGCGATCAAAGGACGAACCACCCGGTTCGTCCTTTTTATTGGGCTAGAACTTCAATCCCAGCTCGGCACGGACAAACTCAGGGAAGTCCGCATGGATAGCAAAGCCCTGCTGGGCCGCCTGCAAAAGGTCTTCGGGCCTCGCAGCACCGCTACGCATCGCACCGGAACGGATGCCGGCATTGAAGCCCGCTTCCCAATCCGAAATCCGGTCGCCCGTCATCCACGAGCGGGCAGGGTCGATGCCGTATTGAGCGATTTTCTCTAAAATAAAGCGCGGGCTGGGCTTACGATAAAGGGAAGGCTCATCCGGTCGCTCCGGTGCGGCTTTGATTTCCAAAATTCCCGGCGACGGTAAATCCAGAAGCTCCAGCATCCGCCGATTACAGGCTTCATACTGCTCCCAAGTAAAGATTCCGCGATTAATGCCGCTCTGATTGGTCAGGATGAAAAGCAGATAACCTTCGCGCAGGCAGGCGCGCAATGCCTCCTTAACCCCAGGAATTAGTTCAATCTGGTCCTCCCGGCAGGTGTGATGGTGGTCGCGGATCAGATTGCCGTCGCGATCGAGAAATAAGGCTGGGGGGCCAGACATGGCCCTAACCAAACAAACATGCCCACAATCGCAAGGTAATGGAAAGGGGGCTTGACCGAGGGGGCGGGAGGGGTAGAACCGACCCTCATCCCAGCGTAGAACCATGGCCAACCCGAAACGCAAACAGTCCAAACGCCGCAGCCGACTCCGTCGCGGTGCCAACCAGTTCCGCGCCCCCAAGCTCGTCAAGGACGCCGAATCCGGCGCCCTCCGCCGTTCCCACCGCGTCGACCCCACCACGGGCAAGTACCGCGGTCGTCAGGTTCTCGACACCGGAGCTTAAGCTCCGACCCGGGCTCAGCCCGAACTCATGAGCGAAGCCACTCCGAAGAAAGGCCACCGTATCGCCCTAGATTGCATGGGCGGCGACCTTGGCCCTTCGGAAGCGGTTGCCGCCGCTGCCTTGGCCTTCAAGGAAGGTGTCATTGGCCCAGAAGACACCCTGGTGCTCGTCGGGCATGAGGACAACTTGCGCATGTTGGCCATCGAACACCGGGCACTTAAATCCCCTCGGGTCATTTTCAAGCATGCCGCTAGCATCGTTGGTCCGGATGACGCCGCGATGACGGTGCTTAAGTCAAAGCGCGATTCCTCGATGGTCGTTGCCTTGGAAATGCTTAAGGCCGGCGAAGTCGATGCCGTGGTCTCCACTGGCAACACCAAGGCGCTGGTCGCCGCCGGCACAATCAAGGTGCGCCCGATGGAAGGCGCTGAGCGGCCCGCATTGGCGGCCATCATGCCGCGCCGCGAAGGGCATTTCATCATGCTCGACGTGGGTGCTAACCCAGAGGCCACCCCGACTCAACTCGTACACAATGCCGTCCTCGGCGCCATCTACGCGCAGAGTGCGCTGGGCATCGCCAACCCTCGGGTCGGCCTGCTCACCGTGGGCACGGAAGAAGGCAAAGGCGGCCCCCGCATCAACCGCACCCACGCCCTGCTTAAGGCCATGGGAGATCGAATCAATTATATCGGACCCGTCGAAGGCTTCGACGTCTTCGGCGACGCCTGTGACGTCGTCGTCACCGACGGCTTCACGGGCAACGTGATTCTCAAGACCTTAGAAGGTCTCGTCTACATGCTGCGCGACCTGGTCGGCAGCAAAGTAAAGCGTAACCCGGTATATCTCGCGGGCGGTATCGCGATGTTCCCTTTGCTGAGGGACCTTAAGGGTAAACTTAAACCCGAGCGCTACGGCGGAGCCCCGCTTCTCGGACTCACCGGACTTGTCATGAAAGCCCATGGTTCCAGCAACCGCCAAGGCATCACCAGCGCCATCCGGCTGGGACTCGAAGCCCTCGGACACGGTGCAGGCGGACGCATGCTAACCGCTTTAGCCGAGGCGAATGCGGTGATTTCGGCCACCCCCGAGGAGGCCTGAGGTTTTAGTGTTCCCTTCCCCCCTTCTCGGGGCTTACCTCACGGCATCGATGAGCAGCGCTGAGCTTTCAGTCTTCATTAGAGCCATCGGAGTGCACGCTCCGGACCGCAAACTCACCAACGCCGAGCTTTCGAAGATGGTCGATACCTCCGACGAGTGGATCAAGACCCGGTCAGGCATCTCCGAGCGACGTATCGCCGCTGCAAACGAAAACCCTTCGGACATGGGCGCCAAGGCGGCCGCGATCGCCCTCGGCCGCGCAGGGCTGACCGCCGCAGACATCGACCTGCTCATCGTGGCCACGATGACGCCAGACGTCCCGTTCCCCTCCACCGCTTGCCTCCTTCAGGCCAAACTCGGCCTTCGCCGGGACATCCCCTGCTTCGACATCTCGGCCGCCTGCTCGGGCTTCGTCTACGCACTCCAGGTTGCCACCGACATGATGCGCTCCGGGCGCTATCGGCGGGCGCTCGTCATCGGGGCGGAAAAACTTTCCAGCGTCGTCGACTGGACTGACCGCACGACCTGCGTGCTCTTCGGCGACGGCGCCGGGGCCGTCATCCTCGAGACAACCCCGACAGCGAACGTCGGAATCCTGGGAAATCTCCTCGGTGCCGACGGCAATAATGCCGAGCTTCTCCATTGCGTCGCCGGCGGCTCGGCGTCGCCCGCCACGCCGGATTCTATCAGCGCAGGCAAACACTTCCTGCGCATGAACGGCAAGGAGGTCTTCCGCCACGCGGTCCGCGTGATGGCTGAATCCTGCGAACGCGTGCTCGCTCAGTGCAATGTTGCCTCGGACCAGGTGGCTTGGTTTATCCCGCACCAAGCGAATATTCGCATCCTTGAAGCCGTCGCCAGCCAGCTCAATGTGGGCATGGAGCGATTCCCCTTCAATTTAGACCGCTACGGTAACACTTCCGCAGCCTCCATTCCACTCGCGCTTGAAGAAGCCTGGCGCGATGGTAAGATTAAACACGGCGACCTCGTCCTAATCGTCGCCTTCGGCTCCGGTCTGACCTGGGGCGCTACCCTCCTTCGCTGGCATGAACCTTCTCGCTAAAACTTCTCTTGGAGCCCTGCTCCTCCTCAGCCCGCTCGTCCGGGCTGAATACATCCGCACCGAGGGCTCGTGGCAGATCAAGCCTGGCACGCAGTCTGACGTGACCCCCGCCGAGCGCGTCTCCCATATCCTGCTCGTCATGGACCGCGCCAGCCGCGAAGCCGAAGCGGGCGACTCTGCCGCCGCACTCAAGGTTTGGGCGATCATCGCGGAAGCCGAACGTGGCACCGAAGCCGAAGCCGTCTCACTGGTTCAGCAAGCACGCCTCTTCACTGCCCGCGGACAGTTTGAAAACGCCTCGGCGCTCATCAACGAACTCCACGAGCGACAGACCAACTTCAGCGGCTTCCAGCAAGCGGTGCAGTTGCAATTCGAGATCGGTAATCATTACGCAGCCGGCGATCGCCGATATCTCGGCGGATGGTTCCCATGGTTCCGGGATCCAGTCGCCGCCATCGGGGCTTGGGAAGTGGCGGTCAAACTCGCCCCGCACGGACCTTTGGCTGACGAATGCCTTATCCGGGCCGCCCGCCTCGCGCTCGGAAAAGACATTACAGCCAAAGCGGATGAGATCCTCGAACGCCTTGTAAGCGATTACGCGAGTTCGAAGCATGCCCCAGAAGCCCTGGAAATGCTGGCTACGCTTCGCTCCAATGAATCCATGGGGCCCGACTGGGATCAGTCCACGACCAACGCCGCCACCGACCATTGGCGAACCTTGGCCGAGCAGTTTCCTAATCATCCCCGGGCGAAAAACGCCGCTGAGCAGATCGCCTTGCTGCGCGACCGCGCCGCCCGCGCCCGGCTGAACCTCGCCAAGTTTTACTGGCTTAACCGTAACAACCCAGAAGCCGCCAAGCTCATGGCCAACTCCTGTCGCACCCTCTCGCCGGACTCGGCGGCCGCCAAGGAAGCGCAAGCGCTGCTCGACACGATTCAAAAGGACCCCACCCCGCCGAAGTCGCTCGCCGACAAACTCCTCGGCGTCTACCCGCGCCCCAAGATGTCCTTCGACGTGAAACCAACGGTGGTCGGCGAAGATCTCGACTCCTTAGGATTCAAGAAAGAAGCCCCGAAGTCAGCCACCGACACCGAACGTCGATGAGAACCGCTTTCGCCCTCTGCTGTGCGTTGATCATTACAGGTTGTGCCTCCTATCGACTCGGCGGACCTAAGCTTGCCTTCCGCACCATCGAGGTCGCCCCGATTCGTAATTCCACGCCGAGGCCTGGCACGCACGCGGCACTGCAGGGCAAAATCGTCGAAGCGCTGAGTTCTGACCCGCGCGTGAAAATCGGCCCCGGAGACGCTCGGCTAGACATTGAAGTCACGCAGTATCACCGCGACGGCTTCACCACAAAGACTGGCGATGCCTATACCTATACTAGCTATCGCTCCTCGTTCACCGTCCGCTGTACGCTCAGCGCCGACAATGGACGTCGCATGCTCTTCAAGGATCGGGAGTTTTCCTCCATCGCCACACTACAGACCTCTGGAGACGCTGCCGCGGAAGAACTCAGCCTCGGACCCACGCTATTCGCCGACATCGCCGCGCAGATTCGCGAGGCGGCCACTACCGCCTGGTAATCATGCCTTCTGCCGTCGTCGCCCCCTCCCTGCTCGCCGCCAATCACGGCGACTTCGCACAGGGCGTTCGCACGGTCGAGCAAGCCGGCCTCAGCTGGTTGCATCTTGATATCATGGATGGGCATTTCGTGCCTAACATAAGTTTCGGCCCTCAAGTCGTCGCGGACCTCCGCCCGTTGACGAAACTCCATTTTGACGTGCACCTAATGCTCACGAACCCCGACCGTTTTGTGGCGGCGTTCGCGAAGGCTGGAGCCGAGCGCCTCACCGTCCACGTCGAAGCCGACCATGATGTCGCGAAGACCATTGCCGCAATCAAGAGCGCCGGCATGTCTGCAGGCATCGCGATGAATCCCGACACCGATCCAAGGAAACTCCTTCCGCACCTTGACTCCGTAGATCTGGCGCTGTGCATGACGGTCTTCCCGGGCTTCGGCGGACAAGCGTTCATCCCGAGCGTACTTAAAAGCATCGAGTTCCTCGCCGCAGAGCGCTCACGCCGCGGGGCCAACTTCCGCCTCGAAGTCGATGGCGGCATCAATCTCGACACCGGCCACCAATGTCGCACTGCCGGCGCTGACACGTTTGTCGCCGGTACGGCTTTTTTCAAGGCCGCTGACCGTTCGGCCTTCGCTCGGGAATTGACGGCCTAAGCCGTTGCCGGCGGTGCAATTCCGCCCGTCGCCTTTTCCGTCTGCAAGCGCAACTGCCCGCAGGCAGCGTCGATATCATGCCCCTTCTCGCGACGCAAAGTCGCCGTGACGCCGAGACCACGGAGCTCCTTGACGAAGCGGTCTTGACGGGTGAGCGAAGGACGGACCCATGACAGGCCTTCGACCTTGTTATAGGGGATAAGATTAACGTGCGCGTGCAGCTCGCGGGCGATGACGGCGAGTCGTTTGGCCTGATCGAGCGAGTCGTTGATATCCTCGATTAGGATGAACTCTAAGGTGAGCATCCGCCCGTGCTTACGGGCG
>CAIRLQ010000047.1 GCA_903879465.1 uncultured Opitutia bacterium
ACGGCCTTCAACCGTAACCACGTTATCAACAGCGAAGGCGGAATCATCGAAGAAGAATACCGCGTGGAATATGTCGCCGACCGGGTGCGTACCGCCAGCACCGCCCTACTCGGCCTCACGACCGAATGCGCGCGGTGTCACGACCATAAATTCGACCCCATCACCCAGAAGGATTACTACCGACTCTTCGCGTTCTTCAACAACGTCCACGAATACGGAGAAGACGGCCGCATCGCCAACGCGGTGCCGTTACTCGTCACGCCAACCCGTGAACAGCTGGCCCAACTCCGTCAGATGGACGCTGCCATCGCGGCCCTCGACACGCGCCTGAGTCAGGTTGCCATCGACGCCAGCAAGCTGGTCGAACTCCTCAAGCAAATCGCGCCCGAAGACGCCAAACTACAGGCACACCTATTGAAGCCGATTCGGTCAGACCCGAAAAATCCTGAAGCCACCAAGACCCCGGGCGCACGCGTGGCCGCCAAAGATGCCGATATCGACGCCAAACGCGGCACGACAATCAGCCTCTGGTTCAAGGCCGCTCCCGGCAATACCCCCGACGCCCCGCTACTCGTCGCCCTCGACCGCTCTGGCAGCCCGGCCGCGACGACCTATGGTAACGGCCGCGAGCTCCGCCTCTGCGACGGCGAGATCGAATGGACCGCCAGCGTGAAATATCCCGCTTACGCCACGATCGTCCGCACGGTGGGTGCCCAGATTAAACCAGGCGCTTGGCACCAAATTGCGGTGCTTATTCAAGGAAAAGAAAATGCTGCCGCCATCAGCCTATTCCTCGATGGCGAAGAACTTCCCACGCATATCCGCCACGACGGGGTCTCCGGCGCGCCCGGCAAACGCGATTGGTATTTAGGCAACGACGGAAAATCCCCGGCGTTCGTCGGCGAGGTCGGTGAACTGCGCAGCTACACCGCCTTATTGAAACCGGAACAGATCCGCGACGCGTTCACCTTGCAGTCCGTCGGTAAAGTTTCTCCAGCCCAGACGGAGCGCGCACCCCTCACGTTCCTCCGCCGCCATCACCCCGCCGCGAGTAAGCTGCAGACCGAACGCGACACCCTCTGGACCAAACGCCTAGCCTATGCCCGCAATCTTCCCACGACGATGGTGATGGAAGAATTGCCCACTCCCCGCCAAGCCTTTGTCCTCAATCGGGGCCAATACGACGCCCCTGGCGACAAGGTTGAAGCCGGCGTGCCCGAAGAACTCATCGCACCCTGGCCGAAAGACGCTCCGAAAAACCGCCTCGGGCTCGCGCGCTGGTTCTTGCAGCCAGAGCACCCGCTCACCGCCCGCGTAGTCGTGAATCGTTTCTGGGCCCAGCTTTTCGGCATCGGCCTCGTGAAGTCCGTCGAAGACTTCGGCACCCAAGGCGAATGGCCCAGCCACCCGGAAGTGCTCGACACCCTCGCGCGCGATTTCGTCGACGGCGGCTGGAATGTGAAAGGCTTCTTTAAATCTGTCGTACTCTCCTCGACCTACCGCCAGACCAGCGACGCCTCGCCTGAATTGTATGCGCGCGACCCCGAGAATCG
>CAIRLQ010000048.1 GCA_903879465.1 uncultured Opitutia bacterium
GGCGAGTTCGTTACCTTGTTTGACCGTAAAGACTTCCCAGTTGGCGGCTTCGTAGCGTTTGGCGGTATCCTCGTTCTGTGTCTTCGAGGCCATGGCGTCGAGGGTGACGTCATTGGAGTCGTAGAGCATGATCAGGTTATCGAGGCCGAAGCGGCCGGCGAAGGAGGCGGCTTCCTGCGAGATACCTTCCTGCAGGCAGCCATCACCGGCGAGGCCGACGACGATGTGGTCAAAGATCTTGTGTTCGGCGGTGTTGAAATGGGCGGCGGCCATCTTGGCGGCTACGGCCATACCGACGATATTACCCGTGCCCTGGCCGAGCGGGCCGGTGGTGGCTTCGACGCCGACAGTTTCACCGAACTCGGGATGACCTGGGGTCTTGGAGTGAAGTTTACGGAAGTTCTTCACTTCCTGGAGCGGGAGGTCGAAGCCGGCGAGGTGCACCCAAGAGTAGACGAACATTGAACCGTGGCCGGCGGAAAGGACGAAGCGGTCGCGATTGATCCACAGAGGTGCGGCGGGGTCATGACGCAGGAAGTTTCCATAGAGCACGGCACCGATTTCGGCCGCACCTAACGGCAGGCCGAGGTGGCCAGAATGACAGGCGGCGACGGCATCCATGGCCAGACCGCGGGCTTCGGTGGCGGCGCGGGAAAGGTCGGCGGAATGATTGAGCGACATAGGGTGTATCCGTAAGGGATAAATGGGCTGGGATTCCAGCCTTGAATGAGCCCCGCAACCCATACCAAATGGTCATATGTCTGACAAAGAACTCGAAGAGGGCCTAGTCCTCCGCCTCGACTTCGCTAAACTGCGAAAAATCGCCGCCGGGCAGGCCGATGTCATTCCGGCTGTGGCCCAGGACGCTCTCACGGGCGAAGTCCTAATCCTTGGTTACGTTAACGAGCTCGCCCTGCAAACGGCGCTTCGCGAAAAGAAAGCCACTTTCTGGAGCACCTCGCGGAATGAACTTTGGATCAAAGGTCTCACCTCCGGCGATTTCCTCGAGCTCATCGAGGTGCGCGTGAACTGCGAACAGAACTCGATTCTCTATAAGGTGAGGCCCGCCGGCCAGGGCGCCTGCCATACAAAGGAAAACGGCAAGGCGCGCTCCGGTTGCTATTATCGACGCCTGCGCGCCGACGGCACGCTCGAGAAGGCCTAAGCGTCAGCGATTGCGCAGCGCTCGCAGGACGATCTCTGTTTCGATGTCGAAGCGGATGACAAGCAGCTTGGTTTGACGCGTGATGCGGTCGGTACCCGGACGGGCGGCGAAGCCGAGCGCTTCGAAGTCGCCCTGTTTTTGGATCAGTTCCTGCAACGCCGCTTCGGCTTCTTCGCCGGTACGATAGGCTAAGGCCAGAGTCGCGACGAGGTGCGACCCATTATCGGTTTCGCCGATGGCGACCGTGGCAGTGGTGGCCGTGCGGGTGGCGGCAATCAGCCCTGACGAGAGCCAGCGCCGCCGGCTGGCGATGCGGAGCAGGTCTTGCGCCGGGGAGGCGTGGACGAGCAGATAGCCGTGAGGCACTCCGCGTAGCTGTAGAATTGCCCGGCCAGGGATGATCCAAGCCAGCGTGTCTGTCACCTCGGTCGGCGAAGAAGTCACGAAGCCCACTTCGAGGGGACTTTCAGGGGCCATGAGCCCTTGTTCGAGTTGAGTGCGCAGGGCTTCGCGATGCTCGGGCGCCGTGAGCTCAGGCAGGCTGGCAACCACGACTCCCGCGCAGCGCCGGCCGGTCGCTTCGCGCGGGTAGAGCAACGCACTTTCGCGGCTACGATGGTCAATGGCCAGCCGCAGGTCGGGCGGATTGAGCCAAAGCCAGGCAGGCACGGCTGCGATCGCCAGAATCGCGATCAGCAGAAGCGGCCGACGCATCCCCTTTATTTGCTGGCCGGCGCCGGGGTAGGCCGCTTGGCCTTTTCAATGGTCTTCACGATCGCCTGCGCGGCCTTGTCGGCGGCGTAGTCGAGCCCAAGCGTCACGGTGCGCCCATCTCCGCCGATGCGAATCTTCTGCACCAGCTCCGCGATAAGCTTCATATTTTCTTTTTCGTCAGGGGTCTTGCCTTCGTCGTTCATCAGGCCGATGGAGGCGAAGGCCTTGAGTCCGTTGATTTGCTTGCGGATGGTCGTGGCTTTTTCGGCGGCGACAAAATTCGCGGCGAGGGCGAGCTGGAGGTCGGTCGGGTTTTCGCCGAGTGAGAGCGTTAAATCGGTGGCACCGTTGGTATCGCTGGTTTTCATTTTCGTCGCATCAGCGTAGGCGAAGAGCCAGCCCTTCGACACCGCAGCGAATTGCTGAGCGGTCGCGGTGGGCAGCAGCGTGTTTTTCTCGTTGGCGTCCAGAGAGGCGAGGGCGGCGGCCAGTAAATCTGGGCTGGTGATAAGCACGAGCTCAGTCGAGTAAGCGACGATGTAAGCTTCCCTAGTCTGGTCTTTAGGTTTTTCACCGAAGAGTTTTTCAGCGAACACCCCCGCTTCCCATGCTTGATGCTTGCCGACGGTTTTCCCGGGCACTTGGTTGTCTTTGCCGAAATTATTGATGCGGCTGGCGTCAATCTTGCCCCGGAGTAAGAGGGCGGCGGTGGGGTTCTTCGCCGTGAGTTTGCCATCGGCCCCGGGGTAGATGGCTAGGTCGATTTCGCGGAGGTCCTTGTTGCCATCGAAGTTCAGCTTTTCCGCCATCAGTTTGTTCACCGGATTGTTGCCGGTGTTCAGGCTTGCTGACTGCTCCACGGCTTTGCCGAGCTGGGAACTGCGGAAGGCGGCGAGATCCACGACGATGACGGCGGCCGCCCCGGCGGGCAGGCCGTCGGTATTGAGGGCGGCCAGGACCCCGAAAGGGCTGAGGGTGAGGAGGAGAAGGGCGACTAAGCGAGTCATAGCGGTCGGCCGATTAAGGATGGGGGGCGGCGGGGGACAAGCCGATTGGGCCGCTGCAGGTGGGTTTCTGTAGAATACGCCATAATTTAGCCCCATTTAGGCACAAAAAAGGGCGCC
>CAIRLQ010000049.1 GCA_903879465.1 uncultured Opitutia bacterium
GTCCCCATGTCACCTTGCCCACGTGTCCCCTCGCGCAAGCGCTTTACCTTCCTTGCCCACGTGTCAACTTGTCAACTGGCCAGCTCATGTGCCTCTCTCTGGTCAACCGAGCCTCCGAGACTCTCATGCTTTCGCGGCTCCGCCGCAAATGCCTCCCTCCACCTCACCCGCCCAAGCCAGTTATGGCATCAATTCGAGATAATAGTGCCAATTCGTGAGACGGTTAGCCTAGCAATGCCCTCCGGGCGTGGTAAGATGATGGCTCTGAATGAAGCCCCCGTTCACATCATTTCTCGCCCCTGCAGCCTGTATCCTGTTTTCTACAGGTCTGTACGCCGCCTCCGCCGCTCCCGCCTGGGAGCCGAAGGTGCAGTCCTACTTGGAAACCTACTGCGTGAAGTGCCACGACGGGAAGTCCGACAAGAGCGATTTCCGCATCGATAATCTTTCCCATAAGGTCGGCTTCGAGCAGACACCTCAGTGGCGCGAAATCGTCGAGCGCATCAGTTCCGGTGAGATGCCTCCGAAGAAGGAGAAGAAGCGCCCTTCGGCCGAAGACAGCACCCAAGTGGTCGAATGGCTTTCCACTCGCCTCCTAGAAGGCGAATCCGCCCGCCTCGCCGCTCGCGGCCCGGTGAATTACAATCGCCTCACCCGCGATGAATACGTCAACACGATCCGCGATTTACTGGGCGTGCAGTTCGACGCCGCTGATCCAGGCGGCCTCCTCGAAGATGCGGAGTGGCACGGCTTCGAACGTCTGGGCTCGGTGATGACGCTCTCGCCTTCCAATATCGAAAAATACCTAGCTGCCGGCGAACTGGTGCTCAATGAGGCCTACCCGGTGAAGTCGAAACCGCCGATGTCCGGCACAAAGCGGACCTATGTCGAGACGCAGATTGCCGAGCCCCACCGCACCAACCTGAAGGAACGCGGGCTCTTCGATAAGATCCGCTTCGAGATGTGGCCGGGAGTTCTCTTCCGCTACTCAAACCTAGAGAGCAATCTGATGGTGCTCGACCCCGGCGTCTATGAGCTCAGCTACACGCTCAGTGGGCTGCGCGCCCCGGGCGCCCGCCCGCCCCGCCTGATGGTCTATGAGGAGAAACTCGACCGCGTGCTTTACGAGCAAGACGTAATCGCCCCCGAAGATAAGCCGATCACGGTCACGTTCCGCACCCACTTGCCGAAGGGCCCCCCGACAATTCATGTCTTCAATGACATCCCGGGTCCATCGAATCTCCCGCGCTCAGGCCGCCATGGTAACAAGCCCTTCATCAGCACCAAAGATGGCCGCCTGCCCTGGCAGATGAAACTGACCGACGAGCAAGGTCAGCCACGCTATTCCTTCCTCATCTTGGACACGATCTCCTGGCGCGGTCCGATCATCGAAGACGATGTGGCGAAGCGCCGCGCCGAATACCTGCCGGCGCTGAGCACCGACCTCGCCCAAGTTCGCGAGGGCCTCTCCCGCCTCGCTCGCCGAGCCTTCCGCCGTCCAGTCGGTGAAGCGGAAATGGATCGCTACGTGGGTATTGTGAAAGCCGAACTGGCCTCGGGCGAGAAATTCCCCGACGCGGTCAAGGTGGGGATGCTTTCCATCCTGAATTCGAAGAGCTTCCTGTTCATCACCGAAGGCGATCCAGAGACGAAGCGCAAGACGCTCAATGATTGGGAACTCGCGACACGTCTCTCATACTTCCTCTGGAGTACGATGCCCGACGATGAACTGCTGGCCGCGGCCGAGCAGGGTAAACTGCACGATAAGGCTGAGCTCAGCCGCCAGACGGCCCGCCTACTCGCCGATCCGCGCTCAAAGCGCTTCACCGACTCCTTCACGTCCCAGTGGCTACAACTCCGCAAGGTCGGCCGCTTCCCGCCCGACAAGAAACTCTACCCAGATTACGACTCTAACCTGGAGAAGAGCATGATCGGCGAGACAAAGGCTTTCTTCCGCGAGGTGCTGAATGGCGGCCTGACTCTCCGCGAATTCATCAACTCCGACTGGACGATGATGAACGCCCGCATGGCGAGTTTCTACGGTCTGCCCGAAGGTGATCTGCCTCGCGATGACTTTAAGCGCGTCACACTCCCCACCGACAGCCACCGCGGCGGGCTGCTCACGCAGGCCTCCATCCTTTCGCTGACGTCCGATGGCACCCGCCATCGCCCAGTCCATCGCGGCGTCTGGATCTCCGATTCCATCCTCGGCAAGATTCCGCCACCCCCGCCCGCCAACGTCGAACCTATCCCGACCAACGCCCTCACGGGCGAAAAAGTCACTCTGCGCCAGAAGATCGAAGCCCACATCCACGACCCGCGCTGTGCCGCCTGTCATGCGAGGATGGATCCCCTCGGGCTCGCCTTCGAAAACTTCGACGCCATCGGCCGCTGGCGCACGGAGGAGGCCATCGAGGGCCCAGGTGCCAACCCGAAGGTCAATGCCACGGGTAAGTTCCCCGATGGTCGCGCCTACGAGACCCCGGAGCAGTTCAAGGGACTCCTCGGTGAGAAAATCGACTCCTTCAACGTGGCCTTCATCGAAAAGCTCGCCACCTACGGCCTGCGCCGCACCCCGAACTTCTCCGATCGCGAAGCCCTCGCCGCCATCGCCCAGGCAAGCAAGGCCAAGGACTACCGCCTCCGCGATATCCTCGAGGCCTTCATCGTCTCCGATTTATTCTCCCAACGATAATCCTTTTAACAAAACCCGCCCCACACCCACCCCCCATGTCTAATCTCAATCTCAATAAATGGCGTATCAGCCGCCGCCAGATGCTCCGCGGGCTCGGCGCCACCATCGCTTTGCCGCTCTTGGATTGCATGGCGGCCCTCCCGACCGACTCGAAGCCGGCCTCGAAGCCGAAGCGCAGCGTGTTCCTCTACATCCCCAACGGCGTCAATACGCTGACCTGGCAGATTGATAAGGCCGGCCGCGACTTCCAATTCACCTCCCCGCTCGCCGCCCTCGAACGCCACCGCGCCGACGTCACGCCCATCAGCGGCCTCCACCACCCGCAGGTGCTGGGCAAGCACCACAATTGCGACCGCGTTTGGTTGACGGGTGCCAACGTCCCCGCCGATGGCGGCGCGTTCCGCAACTCGGTCTCCGCCGACCAGCTGATGGCGGAAGTGCAGGGCGCCAAGACCCGCTTCGCTTCGCTGGAAATGGCGATCGAAGGTAACTCGCTGGCCTGGTCCCGCGACGGCATTCAGATTCCGGCCGAACGCAATACGCAGAACATCTTCAACATGCTCTTCGGCGTGGAGAAGGACAGCAAGGAGACCATCCGCCGCCGCCTCAGCCGCCGCGGCAGCATTCTCGACCTAGTGGCCGATGATGCGAAGAGCTTCAATCGCACGCTGGGCTCGGACGACCGCTCCAAACTCGACGAATACCTGACGGCGGTCCGGCAAGTCGAAGAACGCACCCGCCGCGCCGATGAATGGCTCA
>CAIRLQ010000050.1 GCA_903879465.1 uncultured Opitutia bacterium
CGCCAGCCATGTGGACGGACGGGCCACGGTCTGGACCGGCGACCGCGACCGCGCCGAGATGCTCGCCCTCGAACTACAGCAGTGGCACCTCAATGCCCTGCTTGAAAAAGATGGCTGAACTTCGCCTCAGTATGACCGCGGAAGCGCGCACAGTGCTGACCGACCTTCTTCGCCTGATCGCGCCCGCGGCCGCGCGCGTGGCGGTCAATCGAGCCAACATTCCCGATACCGACATGGAGGTCGCCGGGTTCTGGACCGAAACCCTTTCCGCCCAAGCCTCCGAGGAGGCCCGCCTGCTTGCCGCGGCTTTCTCTAACGCGAAAGGCGATCCAGCCGTCGTGGTGCTAAAAAACGACGCCCAAGCCCACGCCTTTCTCCGCGCCCTTTCCGCCGTGCGGCTAGCCCTCCGCGACCTGGTCTTCGCCGACATCACCGATGCCCAGCTGGAGAGCAACGACGAGCTCGACGACGAGTCCCTGCCGACCGAGAAACGCCACGCCTTGGCTTGCTACGCCTGCTTCGGACTCCTCCAGCAGTCGCTGATTTCGCAGCTCTGCCCCGAGGCCTTCGATTGAACGACGAAATCGGTTGAACGCCGGGGCTAGCTCCGCAACAAGGAGGACGTGCTCAGCGGTCTCCTAGGATTTCTCTCCACGCTCCGTTCCTTCGGTCGCCAGCTGATCGCACTGCCGCGCCCGCGTCTCTTCCCCATCGGCAGCGTCATGCGCACGATGAACGGCAGCATCTTCAAGGCAGACACCATCGCCGGCCTTAACGTCGCCCTGCTCGCCTTCCCAATGTCGATGGCCTTCGCGATGAAGGCCGGCCTGCCCATCTGGTGCGGACTCGTCGGCTGCGGCGTCGCCGCGCTCATCGCCCCGCTCTTCAGTGGATCAGCAAATCTTTCCGCGGGGCCGACCAACGCCTCAGCCGCGCTACTGCTGGGATCCTTCGCCACTCTCGGCGCCATCTCCCCCGACCAACGGGCGTCCGCCTTGCCGACCTTAGTCCTGATGGCGGGCTTTTTCCTGCTACTGACTTCCTGGCTCCGCCTGAGCGGCTTCGCCGACTTCGTCCCGCGCACAGTCATCTCCGCTTACATCGCCGCGGCCGCACTGCGCGTCATTGCCCTGCAACTCCCCACCGTCGTCGGCATGGTTGGTGATCATGGTACCGACAGCCTGCCGGAAGCACTCTGGCATATTGTGCAGATGGGCAAGTCGCTGATCAACGCGGACCTCGGCCTTGCCGTCATCACGGGCATCGCGTACTTTCTGCTGCGGCCGAAATACGGCGCCGGGAAGGCGATTCTTGGTTCCGTCGCACTCGCGACATTCGGTGCAATCCTCGCCCAGAGTGTCGCCTGGGGCCAAGGCTCACACGGCGAGTTGGTGCGCTATGTCGGCGACGCGGCCAAAGCCGGTGCGGTACTACACCTGCCGGATTTCTCTGCGCGCACGCTCTCGACGCTCTTCTCGCCGGCGTTGGCGCTCGCGGTGCTCATTGTCATCGAGGGCACCGCCAATGCCCGCGCTTCGGCGCTCAAAACCGGCCGCCCTTCGGACCTGCATCAGGAAGTCTTCGGCCTCGGC
>CAIRLQ010000051.1 GCA_903879465.1 uncultured Opitutia bacterium
GTGAAGTTGCGACCCGTGAGCGGAACGCCGATGGCGGGGCCGTGGCGGTCATCCGGGGCACAGACTCCTTGCAGGGCACCGTCGACGATGCTGAAGGCTCCAGCTTTGCCGCCCGGCTCCCAAGGCTTGACGACCGCGACGCCCGAAAAGCTCTCGTTTAGATGAATTTTCCCCGACTCCGTGATGCGAGGATGCAGTTCTTCCGCCGCCCGCAGGACGTTTCCGAGAAAGCAGCCGGCCGCAAGCGTGAGTAGAGGAAGTTTCAGGGAGTTCAGCACTTAAGCCAGCGCGTGGGAGTAGCCATCGACAATTGCCTGCAACGAGGCCTCGACGAGGTTTTCGCTCACCCCGACGGTTCCCCAGGAAGATTTACCGTCGGAAGAGCGGATAACCACGCGGGTCTTGGCCGCGGTGCCATCGGCACCGCCAAGGATGCGGACCTTGTAATCTACTAGGCTGACCTTCGCAAGTTTCGGGAAAGATTTCACCAACGCTGAACGCAGCGCCTGATCGAGCGCGTGCACGGGGCCGTCGCCTTCCGCGACCGTCAAGGCCTCCACTCCGCCGATATTCACGCGGACCACCGCTTCACAATAGGCCGAGCCCTTGGTGCCGCGCGCGGTGACATGATAGGAAGCGACCTCAAACGGGACCGCCTTGCTCTTACCGATATGACGACGCAGCAACAGAGCCAGCGATGCTTCGGCGTCTTCAAAACTCCACCCCGCATGCTCGAGCTTCTTGAGTTCATCAAGCGCCGTGGCCGTGGCGGGCGAATCGCGGTCGAGGTCGATACCGAGCGACTTGGCCTTCATCGTGATATTACTGCGGCCAGATTGATCACTGACGAGCACTGTGCGCTCGTTGCCGACGACGGTCGGGTCGACGTGCTCGTATGCCGCGGAGAACTTGCGAACGGCGTCGACGTGCGTACCGCCCTTATGGGCGAAGGCCGCGGTGCCGACCCACGGACGGCGCGGATCGGGGGCAAGATTGGCGACGCCGTCGACGAAACGCGATAGGCCGGCGAGGCCCTTAAGCGAGGTCGAGGAGACGCATTTCCAACCGAACTTCAATTGGGCGCAGGGAATCACCGCGGTGAGGTCGCAATTACCCGTGCGTTCGCCGATGCCGTTGACCGTACCTTGGACATGCGAGGCACCAGCCTCGAGCGAAGCGAGGGCATTGGCGAGGCCGAGTCCGGCGTCGTCATGCGTGTGGATACCGACGGGGATTTTCTTGAGGGCAGCCAAGGCGGCGCGAGTGGCCGCGGCGACTTCCGCGGGCAGCGAACCGCCATTGGTATCGCAAAGTACGATACGATCAGCCCCGCCTTCGACGGCAGCGAGCATGGAGGCAATGGCATAGGCCGGGTCTTCCTTCCAACCGTCGATCGCATGTTCGCAGTCGTAGACAACCTCGCGACGATGCGATTTTAGGAATGCAACCGTGTCGCGAATCATCTCGAGATTCTCCTCGGGCGAGCAGCGGAGGACTTCACGGACATGGAGGGCCGAGGTCTTTCCGTAGATCGTGACCACTGGGGTGTCGACCTCGAGCAAGCCGCGGACCTGGGCGTCTTCGGAGGCACGCACGCCCTTACGGCGGGTCGA
>CAIRLQ010000052.1 GCA_903879465.1 uncultured Opitutia bacterium
GGCCATTGGCACCGACACCTTCGGTCTCTCCGCCCCGGGCGAAGTGGTCATGAAGGAACTCGGCATCACGAAGGAAGCCGTGGTCGCCGCCGCGAAAGCGCTGTGAGTTGATCAGCCACCGTGCCCCAAGACCGTCCGCTCTGGCTGACGGTCTTTTTTGTGCCTATTTAGCTTCGCGGAGATCGGCTAGGTGGACCCGATAGAGGTCACCCTGCTCAGAGCCCAGCAGCAGGTGCTCGGAGTCGACCCAGGAACACCCTTCAATCTGCCAAGAAAGCATTGGGGGCGAAAGCGGCGCATACAAAGCGTGCCCATGAAAAAAGTCTTCGCCCGTGGCCGGCAGGTCAAAAACCCAGATGTTGCGGTAAGTGAGCACCGCGAGGCGTTCCCGATTTGGCGAAACGCACGCATCGGTGACCATACCACCGGCGTCGAAGCGTGCCAGCTTCGTCAGCGTGGCGCGATCGCCCGTGGCGGGAAGATCCGCCCGCCAAAGGTCGGTCAAAGTATCCCGGCGATGCTTGGTCAGTAGATAGAGTTTCCCGCGGACGAGGAACATCGACTCGCAATCGTGGGCGAGCTCGGGATCCGGGAACGCTGTCTGATCGGGCCAGGCGAAAGTAATTTTTCGAAATTCTGTGATTTCTGTGATTCCCGCGGCGGGCTCCTTAAAGAGATAAAATGCCAGCTGTTTGCGGCGGGAGACATTATTACCGACGTCGCCCACGATCATATTGCCATCCTTGTCACCGGTCATGGCTTCCCAGTCGACATTGACCGCGCCCTTGAGCGTGACGCCTTTCCAGTAGCCCTTAGGCGTCAGCACGAGGCTACCATCCGCATGAATCGGCACAATCATCGGCTTATTACCCGAGTCGGACAACGTCCAGAAGACACCAGGCATTGAAGGGCTGGCCCAGAGCGCCGAGCATTCAGGCACGAGGCCCATATCCAACTTGCCCGAAGAACGCAGCGACACCAAAGGCATCTCCGGTAGCTCGCGACGCACCACGTCCAGATCGGCACCCGAAGTGACCGCGGCGATGAGACCGACAAGAAGGGGGACGACCCGCATATCGGAAACCTAGCCCGCCCTGTCCGCTTGGCAATCCACCACGCCGACTTTGCTGTCGAAATCAAAGCCACGCGGCCCATGCTTTGGGCATGGCCCGTAAATCGTCGCGTTCGCTCTGGACCGCCAAGCTCACCGGCCAACCTCTGCCCGCACCCGGCCATACCCGCCCAGCCAAAAACCCGGCCTCGACGGTCCGCCCTACGCGAGGCTGCAAGGCGATCATTCTGGGCATCGACCCTTCGCTCCGCGGAACGGGTCTAGCGGTCATCGACGCCCGCCGCGAACCCATGCGCCTGCTCGCGAGCGTCACGGTGAAACTCGCACCCAAACTCGAAGCATACGAATGCCTCGGGAAGATCGCCGATGCCGTCGAGAAACTCGCTCGTCAGCACGGCGTGACGCAGGCCTCAATCGAAGAGACGATTTACGTCCAGAACTTCCGCACCGCCCAAGCGATGGGCGCTTCGCGCGGCGCCGCATTGAGCGTACTCGCCCGACTCGGGATCACGGTTGGCGAATACGCCCCGAAGCGCATCAAGATGGCCGTCACGGGACACGGCGCGGCCAGCAAGGAACAGGTTGGGCGCATGGTGCGCAGCGTCCTGAACCTGCCGGCTGACCTACCGCTCGACGAGTCGGATGCGACCGCGGCGGCACTGTGCCACGCCTACACGGCGCGCAGTTAATCAGTTCTCTTCGCTGACGGCGAATTCGTCGTGACGGCCGTGGGCTTGGCTCCAGCGGGCCATCAATTCATCCAAAGGCACTGGCCGGACCTTCTGGCGAAGGTTGTAGTCGCCAGCCTCAATGCAGGCCTTCAACTGACCCCAGATCGCCGCATAAGAGCGGGAAAAGCGCAAAGATTCATCGCGGAAGAGACTAGAGATATGGCAACAGCCTCCCACCTCCGTGACGATGAAGCGCCCTGCCTTCAACTCGTCGATGGTGACAGCCCGCAAATCGAAGCGGGCGAAGTGTAGCCCAGGGAAGCGCTTGGCGAATGCAGTCATCGCCGTATCTAGTTCGACGGTGATCAAATCACCGCGATGCAGACAGCGGGCACCATGCCCGTAGCTTCCGGTGAGATTAAGGGTGACCTTCTGGCCGGCAGGAATAACTCGGCTGAGGTCGCGGGCGTGACACTGGATGAATAACTCTCCGCGCGAGACCGCTACTTCGTCCAACCAGATTAATTCCTCCAAGGTCTGTTCGCCGTCGCCACGCACCGTGACATCGCGCTTTTGCACCACAGCCATGATCCGGCCATCGTCCTTGCCCGGGTTACGCCGCCAGACGACTTCGAATTCGAACCCCGAAATATACTTCTGCAGCAGGAAATCCTCCTCCGCGCCCCGCACTAATTCCTCCAACTGCTCGGCGGTGTGAACGAACCGAAGGCCGGCGCCATTTTCGGCGACCTCCGGCTTAAATACGACCGGCCAGCCATGGCAGGTGGCGAAGGCCTGAGCCTCGCGCACACGCTCATCCTGAGGATCATCCAAGGATAACGCCAAGGTCGGGCAGCAACGCGAATCGCGTTGGAACGGACGGAGCAACAGGGACTTTGAATCGCCAACGAAGCCGCCAATGCGGCCGAACGCTGGATTGGCTGAGGCAAAAGCCGTCAAACGTCCGTAGCGCAGGCACAGGGCAAAGATCCCTAGGCGCACGGGCAGATACAGTAGCCAAGCCGGCCATAGCGAAGGCTGGAGGAAGCCGCGCACCTTCATCGTAATCTGTCGGCGACCACGCCAGGTCAGCGAGGGCAGCGCCCAATGCGTCGCGAGGTAGAGAAGGAAAAGCATCCCCAGCACGATCCAACCCGCAACGCGGTGGTACTCGTTGAGTTTCTTGATGATATCTGGCCCAAACTTCTCCCCGACCAACATGAGCACGGGCGTCCAAATCAGCGCTGCCAAGAAAAGCAACGCCCCGAGGCGCAAGGGCTTCAGTCGCAAGATGCCGGCCGTGATGAAAGTTGGCACGCGACTCGCCGGCACAAAGCGAGAACTCACGACGACAAGCATGCCCCGCGGGGTGGAGAACCACCCTGCCCATTGCTCGATCTGGTGTGGCTTGATGAGCCACTTCAACGGGGCGCGCTTCATCGCCTTTAGACCAAAGAATCGTCCGAGCGAATAAAGGGTCACGTCGCCGATGAAGATACTCACCGTACACGCCGCGACGCCGGACCAGAAATCAATGATACCCATGCCCACGAGCAAACCCGTCGCCAGACATGTCGGGTCTTCCGCCACGAGGCAGAAAAGCAAGATGATGACCATCAGGATCCAATACCGGGAGCCCTGCGCCGTCGGGATGGGCGGATAGAGTTCTTCATCCGGCAAGGCCGGCCGAGCGTCGCCCTTCACTAACTTCGGATCAGGTAACGGCGGCGCGAGCTCCACCTTGAGCATGAACTTATTAAGTTTAGCCGCCGTCGCATTGACATCCGCAAAAGCCGCATCCCGCCCCCCCCGGCAATTCAACCAACTCGACCTTACTCTCAAAAGCCTCGATGGCCTCGCCCTTGACGATGATACGGCGGTGATCTTCCCAGTCTCGCAGATTTTTCGTGTAACGCGCCGCGTCGACGGTCGTCACCCAATCATCCTGGCCATGCAAAAGAAAGAGCGGTTTGCGCCAGCGACGCAGGATTTCCTTGGAACCTGAAAGGTCTGAGTCGAGGACCGTGGCGGCGTAATCGCGATCGCAGGGCAGCAGATCGGCGGCCCCGAAATTCGGGGTTAGCCGCGAGACACCCCAGAAAAAGGAGTAATGAAATCCGTAAATAATCTTATTAACGAGGTGGTTACCCATCATCTCAAACTCCTGGGCACCCGGTGCCGAGATTAAGCTAAGCGAGCTCACCTGGTCAGGATGTTTCTTCGCGAGCTCCAGCGCGGCCACCCCGCCCAACCCCTGGCCAATCACATGGTATTTCTTGAGGCCGTAGAATTTAACCAACTCGGCCACCACCTCGGCGTTCGCCTCCATGGAGTGGCTGGGTATCCCTCTTGAATCGGTAGTATGGAAGCCGGGCAAGAAAGCTTCGATGACTGAAATCTCGGCATTTTTGGCGAGTGCTTCGCACAGTCGACTCCCTTGATCATCCCAGGGTATGCGATGGAGGTAGACTACGACCGTCTTGCGAAAACGCGGCTTCGGCGCCTCGACCTGAGCCTCCTCTTCAATGCCAGCATCGACGCCATGAAGATGCGCCCGGATGGGGATTTTTCGTCCAACCGGAAAAACGGTCCCGTCACTCGCGACATCAAAGGCGTCTACCGCAATAGGGGTGCCCTTGGCGTAACGCTCATAGGCGCTGAAAAAATCCAGCCGAGCGGACAAAACGAGCAGCACGATGTAGACCAACATCGCCTTCCACTTGCCTGGAATACGGCGCGCTAAGCTCTTATGAGTAGGGGAAGGCACCATCACTATCCATCAAAAGGGCCGAAAACGAGAGGCGCAAGACGGGAAGGGAATAACCCCTAAGATTGCCCGATTTATGGCTTCCGTAATAGGGTCAACCCCTCTTGTCTTTCCAGACGTGCAATCCACCGGAAAGGAACTCCTCGGCCTCAGGGTCACCGTCGACAAGGTGGTCCACCATCGGGATGCAAACTTCCCCGCCGAAACCCCGCACGCCTTCGTCTACTTCCTGACAATCAGCAACCTCTCTCAGGAGACCGTGAAACTACTCGGTCGCAAATGGATCATCCGCGCGCCTGACGGCACCATGGAAATTGTCGAAGGCGATGGCATCGTGGGCGAGACCCCGACCCTCCCGCCAGGAGAGAGCTTCTCTTATAACAGCTACCACCTCGCCGGCGGCCCGCTGACCGCCGAGGGCGCCTTCCATGGCACCACCCAATCCGGTGAACGCGTCTTCGTGCGCATCCCGCCGTTCGCGATGACCCCGCCGACCTCCCCTTCCTGATGCGACTTACTGACCTCAACTCCGGCCGCGAAATCGGCGCCAATTGCATGCTCGCCGAATTCGGCGGACTGCGGCTGGTGATCGACTGCGGCCTCCACCCCAAACTCGA
>CAIRLQ010000053.1 GCA_903879465.1 uncultured Opitutia bacterium
GGCCTCGTGTATTCGCTCAAGGTCGAGCCGCTGGAAAGCTCCACTGATCGCCACAGCGTCGTCGTCGCCATGACACTCACCGCTCCGGGTTGCGGCATGGGCCCTGTCATCGCCGAAGACGCCCGCAACCGCGTGCTCGGCGTACCGGGTATCAATCAGGCCCGCGTCGACATCGTCTGGGACCCGCCTTGGACCCAGACCATGATCTCCGAAGACGGGAAGATGCAGCTCGGGTTGATCTGAGCGCTTTCGCGAAGTTGATCAGTTGAATCGTTGGCCGGCTGGCCAGAGGAGAGCCATGCACTTAATGGGGGGACCGGGAACCGGAACACTAGCGGGCGTCCTCACGCCCTCTGGCCCTCATGCCCTCCTTAGTATCCGCTCCCCGCTTGCGCTCGGAGATTTTTCCCTAACCATGCGGGAACCCCACCCACTCCCCCAAGTCACCCTCTCATGGCTTCTCACCCCCTCCGCCTATTCCCTCTTCTCGCCGCCGCCCTAATGGCGGCCGCTCCGGTTGCCCAGGCCGCCGACACCCTCCCCGAGGATGTGCGCTTCCAGACCGAGACGCTCCTCACTGGCCTACCCCAGCCGATGCACCTTGAGTTCGGGTCCGACGGTCGCATCTGGTTTAACGAATACGCCGGCGCCCTGAAGATTTACGACCCAAAGACCAAGCGCGTCACACTCGTAGCGCAGATGGAGATCTTTAAGTCGCAGGAGAACGGCTTCCTCGCCTTCGCCCTCGACCCGAAGTTTGCCCAAAACGGATGGATCTACTTAATCTACTCCCCAATAGGCTTCGATGGCCAGTACGTCTCGCGCTTCGACGTCAAGGACGACAAACTCGTCTCTGGCAGCGAAAAGCTCATCCTGAAATACGAGGAGCAACGCCTACAGTGCTGTCACCACGGTTCCTCACTACGATTCGGACCGGACGGCTGCCTGTATTTCTCGACCGGCGACAACACCAGCCCCTTCGGCGACAGTAAAGGCTACGGACCGCTCGACCAGCGCCCCGGCAAGGAACCGTGGGACGGCCAGCGCACTTCCGGCAACACCAACACGCTCGTCGGCAAGGTGAACCGTATCCGCGTGCATGATGACGCCACTTACAGCATCCCCGAAGGCAACCTCTTCAAGCCTGGCACACCCAAGACCCGTCCGGAAATCTTCGCGATGGGCACGCGCAATCCGTGGCGCATGAGCATCGACCAGAAGACGGGCTATGTCTACTGGGGTGAAGTCGGCCCTGACGCCCGCGTCGACGGCCCGCGCGGATCCCGCGGCTACGATGAAATCAATCAAGCGAAGAAGTCTGGGAACTTCGGCTACCCCTTGTTTGTAGGCAACAACTCACCCTACGCCGAATACGACTACGCAACCGACACCGTCGGTAAGCTCTTCGACCCGAAGGCCCCGCTGAACAAAAGCCGCAACAATACAGGGCTCGTGGAACTCCCGCCTGCCGTGCCGGCCTTCATCTACTGGCCCTACGCGGTCTCAGAGCAGTGGCCCGAGCTTGGCGAAGGCGGCCGCACGGCCTGCGCGGGGCCTGTCTTCTACTGGCAGGAATCCTTCGAGAAGACCAACGGCTTCCCAAAGCACTTCGATCAATCCCTGCTGTTCTGGGATTGGCAGCGCCC
>CAIRLQ010000054.1 GCA_903879465.1 uncultured Opitutia bacterium
CCCAAAGTGATCTGCAGCAACGTCTTTCTCGCTCTTTTCCGCAACAAACACGTTCTTGCCCCCACTGATGATGCCACCGAGTCGCAGAGGAGCAAGAGGCGGCGGTGAAGGCGTTGAGCCCTAGTCCGGTGAGCAGTAGCCGGGCGCTTGAACCACGGCTGCCTATGAGCACGAGGAGCGCAGAGGTGGCGAGCGCACCCGCGAATGCCGCGCTAGGGATGAGCCAAGCCTTATGCCAAGCGATTTCTGGGGCTAAGCCTAGCAGTACGGCGATCCCGAAGAGAGCTCCGCCGAAGACCCCCGTGAGGCCGGGGTCGGCCAGCGGATTCCGAAAGACGCCCTGTTGAGCGGCTCCGCCGACACCGAGTGCCAACCCAGCGGCGCAGGCGGCGAGCACGCGGGGCGCACGGAGAAGAAGTAGCGAATTCGAGGCACCCCAGCCGAAACCCTGGGGCCCGACGGCAAGGGCTAACATCACTAACCCTGCCAGGAGCAGGGTTGCCAAGGCGAACGCGAGACCCCGGCGCGTCATTTTCCTAGCTGCTTGAGCAGGTCGCCGAGCGGATTGCGCTTCTTGGTGGCGGGCGGCTGCGGCTGCGTGGCGTCCGGCTGAGTGGAAGGTGCGGCTTGGGCGGAGCTAGAGCTGATACGGTCGATGGCTTGTTGCAGCTGTGCGGCGAGGTCCGATTTAATATTATTGAGGGACCCGGTGACCTTGACGCCAGGTCCATCCGTTAGTCCGTCGGACTTGGACGGAGCGGAGCCGTAGCCAAGTGCGTTGAAGAGAGAGGCGAAGTCGCCTGCGCCGCGCATCTGGGTGTCGATCACCATTGGCCAGTCTGAGAAAGGTGCTTTCGGGTCGATGTTGATGCCGCCCTTCGCGCTGAGATGGAGTGAGGCATTACGGATATCGGCCTGATCGAGTTTAATCGTACCTGAGGCGAGGCGCGACGCCTTGATCGTGATCGCATCGTAATTAAAATCAGCGAGCGCTTTCTGGAGTTTGGCCGCGGCTGAGACGGCAGCACCAATCTTGGCCATCTTGGGGTTGTTGTTGGCGCCGCCGATGAGCATGGCGCCCAAGCCAAGGAGTTGGCCGATATCGCCGGCCTTGTTGGCGGCGAGCGAAGCGCCGCTATCCTTGTTGCCGAAGGCGCGGATGCGGCCGCTCTTGGAGTTGAGTTCTGTGTCCACCTGAAGCTTGCTGATGAGCTCGGCCGGCGTCCCGCAGACGCTCGTGAGCGACGCAGCGACGTCGGCTTTGCCTTGAAGGAATTCCTTGATGGAAGGAACCGCCTGAGCGACGGCACCCACCTCGAGTTGCTTGAGGTTGATCGTTGCGGAAAGCGAATACGGGCCGTTACTGATCGTCGGCAGGAAGGTTAGTTGACCGCGGCCGCTCAGGCTACCTTCGGCGACCGTACCGGTGAGTTGGGTGAGTCGCACGGCTTTTTCATCCGCTTCGGCTTTCAGGAGAACTTTCTGGGCCACGACCCCGTAGGCATTGGCGGACCCGATGCTGAGCTGCAGGCTCCCCGTCTGGTTTTCCCAGAAAGGTTTCTTGTCTGGCTTGGCGACGGCCGCGGGTTTGGCTTCCTCGGCGGCCTCCGCGCTCTTGGGCATCAGCGCTAGGAAGTCGTCTACATCGACATTATCGATGGCCACCCCTCCCTGCCAGTCGGTCCGCTGCCCGAGGCTGGTTTTGGTGAGGGTGAATTTCCCGGAGCTCACATTGTTCGCTTTCATCAGGAACGAGCCTTCGGCCGTCAATCCATTGGGAGTCGGCGCATACTTGCCGCGCACCTGGGCTTCTTTCACGCGGCCATCGCTCTGACGTAGGCCGACGTCGACGACGTTCACCGTGACGGCGATTTCACCTGACGGCGAGTAATCCGCCGTTGCGCTGTACTGGCCGCCCGAGATGATATTGAGCGGGCCGGCGAAGGGTTGCCCCGCCAGTTCCCCGAGGTCGCCGCGCAGTTTCAGGGTCGTGGCGCCGAGGCCGCTGGCATTCAGTCCGAGCGAGATATCTCCGGCGGCGAGGGTGCGGCCGTGGCTGGTCAGCTCGGCCTTATTAAACCCGACGGTGATATTTTTATGGTTGCCAATTAGGAGGTCTAGACTGGCGGCGAGGTCGCATTCTTTGACCCAGAGCTTATTCTGCCACGTCACGCTTGTGCCGATGAAGGCGAGTGGTGCGCCTTCTGTTCGGATGAAGAGGCCCTCCGACTTGAATCCAGCAACCAGATCAGCTCGCTTGAGGTCGCCGCTGAGTTTGAGTCCCGGCACGACCGCGGCCAGAGACTCGAGCGGCAGGTCGCGGGCGGAGGCTTCGACGACGACGCCGACGGGCTTGCTGCCATCTAGTGCGATAGGCTGGCGGAGCTTCAGCGAAAGCAGGTTTAGCCCTTGGCGTAGGATGCCAGCCTCAGCGGAGGTGACGGAGGGCGACTTGCCGGCGGTACGATCGACGCTGACCTGGGCGTTGATGCGGATGCCTTTCAGTTTCTCGACCGGTAGCTCCTCCCAGTTGGGCTGAGAGGCAAGTTCGACGATACCTACGTTGACGTTGGCGAGCGCGGACCAGGCGCCGTCGGCCCCAGGCCGTAGCGTGAGCGAACCGCTGGCAATATCGCCGGCGGCGCAGGTGACCTTGAATGGCCCCACGGTGATGGCGCCGGCGTCGGACTTCAGGGGCACTTCTGCATCGATATTCCGCACGAGAATCTTGCCCGCCTGTTCGATTGTGAGTCCTTTGAAACTATGGGTGCGAATATTGGCGACGGTGGCTTGGCCGGCTGCGAAAGAAACAGCGGCTTCGCCGGTCCAGCGTCCGGTGGTGGCTGTAAGTCCGGCCATGGCGAGGAACGGGGTGAGGGCGACGAGTTCGGCGTCGTTGGCGACAATCGTCAGCGCGGCGCCCGAGGAGTCATTGGGCAGCAGGCCACCTTTCCAAGTGAGCGGCTGCGGCATGCTGATGCTGATGCCGTTGCCAGTAATCGCCAGGTGGTTGAGGGCGCGGGCGGTATTGGAGCCGGCGGCGTCCGCCTTAATGATCCATTCGGAGGCCGAGTTTTTGCGGAGCGACTTCGAGAATTTACTCAGATCAGCCCAGGAGGCTTTGAGGTCGGTGGAGACTTTCCAATTGGCGCCATCCAATTCGGCGGAGGTGCGTCCGTTAAGATGAATATCGGGAAGTTCTCGGCTGAGGATGCCGAAGCGAGTTGGGTCCACGTCCAGTTGCGTGTCCACTTGGGTGCGACCGTGTGCGAAAGTCCCGGCGAACTGGACGGCGCCACGATTGGCGGAGTCTTTGATTAAGCCGTGGAAGCCGAGCCCGTCTTTGGCCGACTCGGGTGAGGCGTCGAAGGAAAGACTAATTGCGCCGGCGGCGATCGGGCTGGCGTCTTTAGCGGTCAGTTCCAGTTGCACGTTACCGATGTCGGCGGTGAGTTCGTCGGGCGAGAGACCGTCACCGCCAAGCGGGCGGCGGAAATCGGCCTTCAGGACGATTTCGCCGCGAGGGTCGGTTTGTTGCGTGCCCACCATGAATCCCGGCCAGGCGATACCGGCGCGAAAGTCAGCCTTGCCGTTGGAATCAAACACTTCGCCGCGGCAGCTGAATCGCAGTAGCGTGCCGTCTTCGAGTTTGACGCGGCCGCTGGCGGCATAAGGCCCGAGGGCGAATGGGGGCAGGCGCGTCTTGGTAGGTGCGAGGGATGGTGCGTTGGAGGCGGGCTTCCGGGTGGTCGACCGTGTGCTCAGATCCAGATCCAATCCTTTTACCTCGAGGCTACTGAGCGCATAGGTGCCGCGGATGATCGACCAAAGTCGGGCTTCGCCCTTGATGGTGGCGGCGGAGAATTGCGTCCCGTCTTCAAGTGTAAGGTTGATTCCTTCGGCCGAAAAAGATCCATCGAGCGAGGCTTCGAGGCGGGCGATGCCGCCTTTGATCTTGGCGGCGGCGAGGAGACCTTTGACGCGGGCGCCGAGGGGCTCGGGGCGGAGTTGGGATTCGACCCAGAAAAGAG
>CAIRLQ010000055.1 GCA_903879465.1 uncultured Opitutia bacterium
CTTTGCACAGGCCGCAGGCCGATTTGCACCTTTGCACCGAGGGCAGCACGCAGTGCTGCCCCTACCTCACTACCCCTCCGGCGTAAACCCGAGGACGACGTCCCAGCGCGCGGATAGTTCGCCGGCCTTGGAACCCTTGAGCGGATCGAACGCCAGCGTGACGCTCTCGCGCTGCTTGGCATCCTTGATGCCCTTGTAGATACCATCCTTCTCATTCTGCTCGTGGCCCTTGATGTAGCACTGCGTGATGAGCTCCTTCTTCCCTTTGATCCGTACGGCGAGGTGGATGTGCGGCGTGCGCGGCTTATAGGGCACGGGCTTAATTGTGCGGAAGACATACTCGCCATTGGCACCGGTGAGGAAACGCCCGAAGCCCTGGAAATTGCCGTCGCGCTTCGCGGCATTGCCCGTCTTGGAATGGATGTAGGCGCCGTTATTGTCGGCCTGCCAGATCTCGACCAACGCATTGCGCACAGGCTCACCATGCTCGTCGAGAATCCGACCGGACAGCCAAGCAATCTCGCCAACCGCAGGCGTGACGCTGTTGTTCACGATGATAAGATCGTTATCGGTATCGAGCGGCAACTTATCGGGATAGAACGGCCCTTCTGTCTGCTTCGGCGTGCGCGTGAGCGCTTCGGCGAAAGCGCCGGGTATCGAAAACAACGCGGCACCTAAGGCAACCTGACGGAGGAAATCACGACGGACACGGAGATTCGCCGGCAGCGGGGAGAGGGCCATGGGGGGAGTTTTAGGTGCAAAGGTGCAAAAGTGCAAAGGTGGATGAAGGGGGAGGGATAGGGGCTGAATGGATGACTGAATCGATGACAGAGGACAGAATGCTGCCACCTGGCACCTAGACACGTACCCGAACACCCGAACCTGAGATCCGATGGCCGAGACCTGAGACCTGAAAATGCTTCCCCCGCCACCTGCCACCCGAGGCCGCCACCCGCCACCCGAAACGAATGCCTCTCACTTTTGCACTAGGACAGCACGTGGTGCTGTCCCTACCCCCCGGCCCTCGTGCCCTCCAGCCCTCGGAACTTCGGGTCCTCGAATGAAAACCTTCCCCTCCCCGCCCGACCCCCTTTATCCTCCGCCGACGTCCATGCCGGAATCCCCCCGCGATCAGATCCTCCGCCTCCGCGCCGCCATCCAGCGGCACGAGGAGCTGTATCGCAAGAAGCACGCGCCGGAGATCTCCGACTTCGAGTTCGACAAACTCGTCGACCAGCTGGCAGACCTGGAAAGGGCAAATCCGAACGACGCCGGACCCGACCTCGGTATCGGTGACGACAAGTCCGAGGGCTTCAAGCAGGCCGACCACAAGGCCCCGATGCTGTCGCTCGACAACACCTACGACGAAGCCGACTTCCGCGCCTTCGGCGACCGTCTCTATAAGGCCCTCGGCGGCACGGGCCTGGAGTTCATCGTCGAACCGAAAGTAGATGGCGTGGCGGTCTCGCTCACTTTCGAGAAAGGCCAGTTCGTGCGCGCGGTCACCCGCGGGAACGGCGCCCGGGGCGACGACGTCACGGCCAATGTCAGCCTGATTCGCGAAATTCCCCGCACGCTCAAGGGAGCGCCCGACCTCCTCGAGGTCCGCGGCGAAATCTACATGGCTCTCGCCGAGTTCCAGCGCCTCAACCAGCTGCGCGAAGCCGAAGGCGAACCGCTTTACGCCAACCCCCGCAATCTCGCCGCCGGCACGGTGAAGCTTCTCGACGGCGAAGAAGCCCGCAAGCGACGCCTCAGTATCGTCTGCTACGGCCTCGGCGCCTGCGAACCGACTTCCGCTTTCGATTCACTAAAGTAGTTCAAGACGATGCTCAAGGCCTGGGGCTTTCCCATTCGTGACGACATCGATGTCCAACAAGGCGTCGACGCCGCTTGGAAAGCC
>CAIRLQ010000056.1 GCA_903879465.1 uncultured Opitutia bacterium
ATCATCAACAAATGGTGGGCCGCATCCTCCGCCGCCGCATGCTGATAATAGCCTGGCGGCATGGTGCGAAAATGGGCGTCGAGTTCGTCGGCGGGCACCCGGCCAGCGATGATCTTCGTGGTCTGCTCGCGGAGTGCCGCCACCACCGTACCTGCATCCCGCTCCGCCTCACCCGCGAGTTTCGCTAAGGTGCGGCGATAGAGTCCCCAGTGCTGCCCATCCTTAAAATTAGTCCAGAGGTCAGGCGAGGTCGCCCGCGCGTCGCAACGGGTGTGGACGAAGAGACTTCTCAGGACCTGTTCATCGCCGACCAACCGAGCAAAACGATCAATATTAGCAGGATCGTCGATATCATGACGCTGCCAATAAAGACCCATCACCAGGTGATGTCGGATCACCCCGGCGGCGATGGCACGCTCCCGGGCATCAAAACCAAGTCGACTGAGGACCGCGTCCGCTATGGGAACCCCGCGCTCGGCGTGGCCTTCGATGCCGCCCGACTTCGCGATATCGTGAAGGAAGAGAATCGCATACAGGAGCGACGGAGCCTCGGAGCCAAGCACGACTTCGCGGTAAGACTGATCCACCGGAGACTCGCCAGCGTAAATCGCATCCAACTCCATCAGGCAACGGAGGGTGTGCACATCGGCGGTCCACCGGTGGTAAAACTCGAATTGCACCAAGCAGTGCAAGCCCGCGAATTCCGGTACCAGTCGATAAAGCAAACCATGTTCACGCAGGGAATTCAAAGTACCGTAGACGCGGCCGCCCTCGGTAAGCATGGCACGCAAGGCGCTACTGGCCTCCTCGGAAGCTGCGAGCGGCGGCGTCAATAAATGGGCGCGTTCACGCACCATCAGTGAGAGGGCGCGATCGGGACGCGCCTCATGAATCTGGCAGATGCGGAAGAGCCTGACGAGGCGGCCGGCATCTTCTTCAAACACCAAGCGATGCTGCGCGGTGACCGTCCCGCCTGGCACCACGCGGAATCCGTCCATAATGAAAGGTGCGCCCCATCCCTCGGGTTCGGGCTCCCCCATAACCGCACCTTCGACAATTTCGGCACAACGGCGCACATGGTCGGCAGCGTCGAAATATTTGCGCATCATCGCTCCAATGCGCTCGGTAAGCGTACCGCGGTAACCGAGCGCATCGGACATCAAGTCTTGGCGCTCCAGCGAGAGTTGCTCCGTCGGCCGAGTCACTTGGAAATGCAGTTCGCAACGGAGGCGGAGCAAGACGGCCTTGGCTTCCTCGAATTTGAGTAGATCGACCGACGGCAGAAAACCCGAAGAAGCCAATCCAGCATTACCCACGCCATTGCGGGCGGTGCGGGCGATCCAGATGCAGCCTTGGACGTCACGTAAAGCGCCGACGCCGTTTTTTAAATCGGGCTCCTGGAGGTAGGCACTACCGCCGGCCTTATCGCGACGTTTACGTTGCGACTCAACAATGGCTCGAGCGAACGGACGCCAGGCTTGCCCCGCAAGGAGCGCGGCGGTCTTCAACTCCAGTTGGTTAAAGAGCTCGATTGAGCCGCAAAGATGACGCGTCTCCAACAAGGCGACATGCAGGTGCAGGTCGTCTTTGGCATAATTCGAGGCCTCCGTCACGGTACGGACAGACTGGCCGACCTTGAGCCCCAAATCCCATAATGGATAAAGAATCGATTCGACCAGAGCTTTATTCGCCGCCGAATGGCGGGGGACCAGCACAAGTAAATCGATATCGCTTAGCGGACAGAGTTCGGCCCGGCCGTAACCACCCGTCGCGACTAGGCTCAAGGCGGGTGCCGAGGGGCCGGCCCGCAAGAAGAGAGCCTCGATGATGATATCCATCGCATCCGAACGGAGTTTGGCGACTTCGCCGCCAGGCATACCTGCGCGATGGGCGGCTAACTGGATTTGGCGGGACTCCGACAGAAAGGCCTTGGCCCGCGGCAGAAACTCGCCGTCCAAGGCAGCCTCACCCGCCAATCCGTTCTGCAAGGCGGAACGGCGGAGGTTAACGGCGGCGGATTCGGATTCAGGCGACATGCGACAGTCCCACCCTGCAGACAAATCGTCCGACGTTCAAGGTCATTGCCATTCCCGCCATCTGAGACTCTACTGGTGCATGGATACCTGGTTCGGACAACTCTCAGAGGCATTGCGGTCCATGTCTGACGTGGAAGCGATGATCAAGCTCGGCGGGATCGCGGTCATGACCTTAATCGTTTTCGCCGAGACCGGCCTGCTCTTCGGATTCTTTCTACCCGGCGACTCGATGATTGTCGTGGCTGGCGTACTAACCACCGCCAATGGCGATCGCCCCGCCCTGCTGAATCCTTGGCCGCTCTGCCTCTGCCTGATCGCTGCGGCTATCGTAGGAAATCAGCTCGGCCGCTGGCTCGGTCTCAAATTCGGAGAGCGTGTCGAAAAATGGTCGGATGGTTGGCTTTACAAGCGACGCTACCTCGAAGCCGCCCGCGACTACTACGCCAACAAAGGGGCCGCCTCCCTAGTCATGGCTCGTTTCATCCCTATCATCCGCACTTTTGTTCCCTTTGTGGCCGGCATGGGCAAGATGCCGGTGAGTCGATTTCTATATTGGAACGTCCTCGGGGCGGTGCTTTGGATTACCTCACTCGTCGGCATCGGTCATGCGATTGGCGGAACGAAATTAGCCAAGAACCTCGGTGTCGTGACCGGAACCGTCATCGCCGTCTCCTTCCTGCCGGTCCTGTGGAAGGTCGGGCAGAAGTGGCTTACTTCGCGACGGGAATCCAGAACTTGAACGTCGTACCGTCGGGACCGGAAGATTCGACGACAATATCGCCGCGGTGATCGCGCAAGATACGCTTCACGATAGCGAGCCCAAGGCCCGTGCCATCCTCGCGACTCGTGAAGAATGAATCGAAAATCTTTGGCAGGATCTCGGCCGGAATGCCCGCCCCTGTATCCGAGATACGCACCACGACGACTTCTCCCTGCGGTCCGGGCTCAACGCCCAATCGTAGATGAAGCGACCCGCCACCGACCATCGCCTGGACCGCGTTCATCATCAGATTCAAGAAGACCTGCTGAATTTGGCCGGGATGACCCTGGACCATCGGCAGGCCCTCCGGCGATTCCACCGCGACCTTGACGCCCAACTGTAATAGCTTGAGCCGAAGGAGCAGCACCGAGTTATCCGTCGCCTGCTTGAGGTCGACTGACCGAAAAGCGCCGGATTGAGCCTTGCTCATTCCGAGCACGCGCGAGACCACGCCCTCCATGTGGGCGATTTTTTCCCGCATTACCCCGATATCCTCCATCCGGGGGTCTTCGGCCGACAGTCCCTGCGAGAGCGTATCCGAGAGCAACTTCATGACCGTGAGCGGATTCCGGATCTCGTGTGCGACCTCGGCAGAAAGCAGGCCCAGCGCCGTCAGCCGCTCGCTACGACGCAACCCCTCTTCGACTGAGAATACTTTGGCGTAGAGTCGGGCGTTCTGGATAGAGGAGGCTCCGAAAGACAAAAGGGCCGTCACGAGATGCTTATCATCATCCGAGAAACGGTAGGCGCCCATCGAAACGCAAAGCACGACACCAAAGGTCTCATCCTCATAGCGGACCGGAACGGCCAACAGCGACGAGGAAGCAATAGGTTCGCTGAGTTTCTCAAAAAGATGCTCCTCAGTCTTGCCGGCGATCGGAATCACGACCGGCCTACCGCGCCCGACAACCGTACCAAGCGAAGTCTGACTGAGACCAACGCTGGCTGCCAGGACACTGTCAGCGCAATCGCCATCTAAACTTTTCAGCAGCAGCACATCATCCACCAATTTATAATAGGCGCAGGCGCGAGCACCGAGCAGACCGCGGGTATGACGGGCGAGGTCCTGCGAAATGCCTGGCTCGTCGCATTCCCGGGCGAGCCCCTGGGCAGCGCGCACGAGCGCTTCCAACTGGGCGGCCTTGGAACGGAGCTGACGGAGTAACCAGATACGTCCGACTGCCTTTGACGCCTCATTCGTAAGCAAGGATAGGAAGGCCATGTCCTGCTCCGTGAAAGCATCGAGCCGGTCAGAATCGCAGTTCACCACCCCGATCACATTTCCCATGAGCTCCATCGGTACGGCCAGTTCGGAGCGAATACCTTTACGAAGTTCGACATAACGAGGATCGCGGGAGACATCGGGTACGCGCTGAGGCTTGGCGTAAAGGGCCACCCAGCCAGTGATACCCTGCCCCTGACCGATGACCTGCTGAGCAGATTCAGCCTCCAGTCCATTGCTCACCTCGATGCGTAACGCTCCCGTAGCGGGCTCGACGAGCGCAATGGAGGCGCTCGAAGCCCCCAGCGTACGCACGATCTCAACGAGAATGAAATCAAGCGCCTCGCGCGGGTCTTCAGTCGCGTTCACGAAGGCCCCGACACGGTAAAGACAATCCAGAACGCGGGCGTCTCCGGGACGTTCCTGCGCTGGGTGTGAGTTAGGCATAACTCAGAGCGAATGATCCATGTCGAGTGCCGGTGCGTCGACAGAAGTCTGACCAATCACGACCGCTGGCACGCCGGCCACGCTCGTATGCGGGGCGACATCCTTTAAAACCACCGAGCCGGCCCCGATTTTGGCGCCTTCACCGATAGTAATATTACCAAGAATCTTGGCCCCCGCGCCGATAAGCACACCCGAGCGGATCTTCGGATGACGATCGCCGCGGGCCTTACCGGTGCCGCCGAGGGTGACCTCATGCAGGAAAGAGACGTTATCGGCCACGACGCTGGTCTCCCCTGCCACAAAACCGGTAGCGTGGTCGAGGAGGATACCCACGCCAAAGCGAGCGGCCGGATGGATATCCACTGCAAGATGCTCCGAGGCCAAGGATTGCAGGTGAACGGCGAGCTCCTTGCGCCCGGCCGTCCAGAGCACATGCGCCAGACGGTGCGTCGAAATCGCATGAAAGCCTTTAAACCATAGAAAAGGAATCAGCGCATGCTCCGTCGCTGGGTCGCGCTCAAGCGTGGCCCGAATGTCGGCACGCATCTGCGAGAGGACTTCGGGGTCGGCCGCCACGGCCTCGCCGAGCACACGCAAGATAAGACTAAGATCCTGACCCGAGGGGGCGAGGCGTTCCGCCAAGCGTTGCACTATGCCCGCCCCAAAGTTCTCGCGCTCCAGGACAAAGCGCTGAAGCATCGGAGCGAGGGCTGGTTCGGACTTTGCAACGGCAGTAGCACGTGCACGCAACTCGCCCCAAAGCGAAGCTTCGGTAGCGCAGACCAGTGCAATGGAACGAGCGTCAGCCATAGGACAGGATGTTTAATTCGGCCTTTTCCTCCAATTTGGCAACCCATGAGTCAATTTAGCGTCAAAATAAGGCATTTACCGCTAAACCGTAAAACTGTCCGCATCGAAGGGGTTGAAATCTCCAAGCCGCCCCCTACAAACGCCTTACTATCCCAACCACCAACATGCGCAACC
>CAIRLQ010000057.1 GCA_903879465.1 uncultured Opitutia bacterium
GGCTTGTGCGCGGCGCCATGGGGTGGAGGTGGAGGCCGCTTATCTCGAGGCATCATTTCCGCTGGCGTTCAAGGGTGGTCCTAAAAATGAGAAGCCGGAGGTATTCTGGCGCGAGGTCGTGCAACGATGTTTCGGCCCTGTCCTACCTTCTGCGCTGCTTGAACCCGTTTTTAAAGAGTGCTGGGATGAGTTCGGTAAGCCCGCGGCCTGGCGGGTGGCGCCCGGGGCATTGAACGCGATTTCCGCCATTCGTTTTCTTGGCATCAAGGTAGCAGTCTTGTCGAACGCCGATACGCGCATGCGCACCGTATTGGCCGGCAAGGGGATTCTGCGTCAACTCGACGGGGTATACCTTTCATCGGAAACAGGTTTTACCAAGCCCGACCCTCGGGCATTTGCCCATGCCGCTCGTGAATTAGGCGGAACCTGCGCTACTTTGGTTCATATCGGTGATAGCCCGGAAGAAGATGGCGTAGCCGCACGCGATGCTGGTGCGACGGGTATCGTCGCCGGCGGAGCGCATGCGCCGGAAAGGTGTCTGCGGTTGGAAAAAATCCTGGAAGCGCCCTATGCGGTCCGCGCCTTGCTGACGGAAGGCCGGCAGAAGGGGCGCTTTTCACGCACCGTGCTCAACCTCCTCGCCAATCTCCGTGGTCTCCCAGAGGATCGGGGTCGCTCGACGGATCGGCCACTGAAGAGCATGGATGACGCCGTGCAGGATGCGTTCCGCAAATTGCGCTTGGATAAGCCGGTGCCCGAAGATGCCATCGTCGCCCATTGGCTCGAGTTATTGCCTTTGAAACTCGCTAAGCGTTGCGCCCCGCTTCGTGTCCTGGAAGGCGGCCGACTGGTCGTGCAGTGTGAGAATTCCGTTGTGAAGTCGGAGGTGCGATTCCACGAGCGTGCCCTGCTTTCTAAAATCCGGACCCTTCGCGGGTGTCTTGAGGTTAAGTCGATCAGCTTCGTCAACGCCTGATTAGTTCACGCCGGGTTCGAAGGGTTTCTGAAAAACTTCCTTGAAGTCGTAGACGTTGCTGAAGTCTTCCAGGTTATCCTCGGGCGATCTTCCGAATAAACCGGTGTCGATGATATTAAAGACGATGTTACCGATGTCGGCGGATTTGCGGAGGCCCCAGTTGTGCAAGAGCGGGTACGACATGGGTCCGTAGGCTTCGAGTACATGTTGACGGAATCCTTCCATTAGTTGCGGCCCAGTGACGTGCCGGTTGGTCGCACTCTTCCCTTTCTTAGGCTCACCGTGGACGATTTTCTGGGCATGATCTAGGCCGAGACGGACGACCTCGTAGGCCTGCGGGAGGTAGCGTGGGTCTTTGAGTCGGATGATCCGAACGGCTTCGTCGAAATTCATAATCAGAGTTTGGCGAGTTCTTCCAGCAGGCGGGTGTTCTGGGCGGCGGTGCCAACGGTAAATCGTAACCATCCCGTCATGCCGTACCCGCGCAGGGGGCGGACGATGACGCCCGCGCGTTGTAGGACGGTGAAAGCCTCTTCAGCCTTGGGAACCTGGACGGCGAGGAAGTTGGCTTTTCCCTCGATGTAGGCGAAGCCGAGCTTCTGGAGGCCGGCGGAGAGTTGGGCGATCCCAGCGGCGTTGACCTCGCGGGTACGGCGCACGAAGGCATCGTCATCGAGCGCGGCTTCGGCTGCGGCTAAGGCCGGCAAGTTGACGTTGAAGGGTTGGCGTACTCGATTCAAGAGACCGCAGACTTCGATGGAGCCCATCAGGTAGCCCACGCGTAAACCCGCCAATCCGTAGGCCTTGGAGAAGGTGCGAGAAAGCACGACCTTGCGCCCAGACTGCATGAGAGGACGAAGGTCTGCCGAGGCTTCGAGGTATTCGGTGTAAGCCTCGTCGAGGCAGAAAATGACATCTTCAGGTAGGGACGCTGCCAGGGCTAAGATATCTGCAGGTGAGTCCGTGCCGCCCGTCGGGTTATTGGGGCTGGCGAGGAAGAGGATGCGCGTCTTCGGCGTAATCGCCGCCCGCAGCGCCGTAAAGTCGTGTCGGTAGCCCGGCATCGGGACTTCCACGGGGGTGGCCCCAAAGAGCATCGTAGCGAGCTTGTAGACGATGAAGGCTTGCGCTCCGAAGACGACTTCGTCGCCGGGTCGGAGGAAGGCCTGAGCAAGCAGAATCATCACTTCGTTGGAGCCGTTGCCGATGACAAAGTTGCCTGGCTCCATTGACCACTTACGGGCGAGCTTTTCCCGTAGGAACGTGGAACCGCCGTCGGGATAAAGGTGGCAGTGATCTAGAGCTTTGCGTGCCGCGGCCAGACCGAGCGGAGAAGGCCCCAGTGGGTTCTCGTTGGAAGCCAGCTTGATGACCGAAGCAGGATCTAGGCCGAACTCACGCGCAACCACTTCGATGGGTCGGCCCGCTTCGTAGACGGGCTGGGTGAGTACGGGCCGATTGGCTAGGTCTGAATAAGAAGCCATGAATAGGGGTAATCAATGCGACAGTTGTCGTGCTTGGCAAGCGTGAGCGACAGCCCTCCCCGCTTGCCTATGCCCGCGGTGAGGCTTATGCGTGGAGTATGAAACTCGTCGTCACTGGCGCCACCGGTTTTCTCGGCCGGGAAGTCTGCCTTGCTGCCATGCGGCGCGGGCATGAGGTGATTGCGTTGGGTGGCGCGAAATTACCTAGCATCCCGGGAGTCGCTCGGGCCCTTTCGGTTGATTTGACGGCCTTAGGAACGATAGAAGCCCTCCTGCTTGAGGAATTCCCCCAAGCGGTGATTAACTGTGCCGGACTGTCGACAATCGAAGAGTGTCAGCGGAATCCAGAGTTAGCTGACAAGCTCAACGTGGACGTCCCCCGTCGGCTCGCCCAGCTATGTTTTCATGTCGGCGCCAAGTTCGTGCATCTTTCTACGGATATGGTCTTCGATGGTGAAACCGGACGTTATCAGCATACCGATCAGCCCCGTCCGTTACATCGATATGGGCTGACCAAGGCGGCCGGTGAGGTTGAGGTTCTTAAGTTCGGTCGGGAACAAGCAGCCGTCATCCGGACGACCCTCTTGAACGGCAACTCACCCAACGGGCGACGCGGCCTGCATGAGCGGCTTTTCATAGATTGGGCGGCGGGCAAGACGACGACGCTCTTCACCGACGAGATTCGTCAGCCCGTGGGTTTGACGAATCTGGCCGATGTTGCGGTCGAGCTCTGCGAGCGTAATAATCTTTCAGGGGTTTATCATTGGGCAGGTGCCGAGTCGCTGAGCAGGCATGCGATCGGGGTTCGTCTAGCGGAGTATTTTGCGCTGGATCCATCGAGGCTCATCAATGCGAGCGAGCGTTCAGCGGTGCCTAATCTGGGGGCTCGTCCACGTGAATTGAGTATGCAGCTGCACCCTCTGGCTGGCA
>CAIRLQ010000058.1 GCA_903879465.1 uncultured Opitutia bacterium
AGGGCAAGGTAGACCATAGCCGCGAATCGTTTGCGGTGATGATTCCGCCGCCCAATGTGACGGGCGTGCTCCACATGGGCCACCTGCTGAACAACACTTTGCAGGACATCATGGTGCGCCGAGCCCGCCAAGAAGGTAAGTCTGCCCTCTGGCTTCCCGGTACAGATCACGCCGGCATTGCCACCCAGTCGCGCGTTGAAAAAGAACTCCGCCAGAAACAAGGAAAAACCCGTCATGACCTGGGGCGGGAGAAGTTCATTGAAACCGCTAGCGAGTGGCGCGATAAGCACGGCGGCATCATCCTCGGTCAGCTCCGCAAGTTGGGCGCCTCCTGCGACTGGGATCGTACGGTGCACACGCTCGACGCGGGCTACTCGCAGGCGGTCCTGCAAACTTTTGTCACGCTCTACGAACGTGGTTACGTCTATCGCGGTAAGCGGATGGTAAATTGGTGCCCGGCCTCCCAGACGGGTCTGTCCGATGAAGAGGTGATTATGAAGCCTTCGAAGGGCGCGCTTTATCGGATGCGTTATGAGGTCGCAGAATTGCCAGGGACTTTCCTCGAGATTTCCACCACCCGTCCCGAGACGATTCCCGGAGATGCCGCCGTCGCCGTCCATCCTGAAGATGAACGTTATAAGCATCTTATCGGTAAGCATGTCTGGCGCCCCTTCCCTCGCGCCCAGATTCCGATTGTAGGTGATGAAGCCGTCGAGCGTGCCTTCGGCACGGGCGTGCTTAAGGTTACCCCGGCGCATGATCGTACGGACTTCGAGATTGGCAAACGGCATAAGCTGCCGGTCGTCGATGTGATGAATCCAGATGGCACGATGAACGCCGACGCCGGCCCGTTGGCGGGCATGGAACGTTTCAAGGCCCGGGCTGCCGCCGAAAAACTTCTCGAAGAACTAGGTGCGTTGGTGAAGACCGAGCCTTACGAGAATACCGTGGGGTATTCCGAACGCGCCGATGTGCCAATTGAGCCTCGTCTCAGCGAGCAGTGGTTCATCCGTTATCCCAAGATCGAGGAGGCCAAGCGCGCCGTCACTTCAGGTATCATCAAGTTCCATCCGGAACGCTGGACGAAGACGTACCTTCACTGGTTGGAGAACATTCAGGACTGGTGCGTGAGCCGCCAGTTGTGGTGGGGTCACCGCATCCCAGTCTGGTATCGTAAGGGCGCGGATCGCAACGTTCCCGCTAACTGCCATGTTTCTTTAATCGCCCCGGTTGACCCCCAGAACTGGGAGCAAGATCCGGACGTCCTTGATACCTGGGCTTCCTCCTGGCTTTGGTGCTTGGCTACGCTGGGCTGGCGCAAGCCCGGAGAAACCACTGAGGAACTCAAGCATTGGTATCCGACGGGTGCCCTCGCGACCGGACCGGACATTATCTTCCTCTGGGTCGCCCGCATGATTATCGCCGGCCTTGAACTCCATGGTCCCGAGAAGAAAACTTTGACGGATGATGAGATTCGGCAGCGCGTCCCGTTTAAGCGCGTCTATTTCAATGGCATCATTCGTGATAAGCTCGGACGTAAGATGTCCAAGTCGCTGGGCAATTCACCTGAACCCCTTGATCTGATAGCCAAGTTCGGTGCCGATGGTCTACGCTTCGGGCTGCTGTCGATTGCCCCAAAGGGTCAGGATATTCTCTTCGATGAGGATCGGGTCTCCCAGGGACGAAATTTCTGCAACAAGCTCTGGAACGCGGCGCGCTTCCGCCAGATGTCTGGGCCAATGTCGGATAACTCCTCGCTGGTTGCCGTGGCCTCGCGTATCCAGGCGTCATTACTGGACGATGATGATTTTGCCATTCTCCAGGGTCTCGCCGAACTAACGGATAGCACGGCTAAGAATCTGGATGAACATGAGTTCACCGCCTATGCTCAGGGGCTCTACACCTTCTTCTGGGGTGATTTCTGCGACTGGTATGTCGAGGCTTCCAAGGCGCGCTTAGCTGATTCGGCTTTGCGGGATACCTGCCTTGCCGTCCAGGACCTCG
>CAIRLQ010000059.1 GCA_903879465.1 uncultured Opitutia bacterium
ACAATGCGGCGATGGACGGGGAGAGGGCCCGGGATGATCGCGACGCCCCAGCGGAGCAGTCGGCGACGGGCGGAGGCGACCGATTCCGGGGTCCGCAGGATGAGGTCACCTGTCTCCGTCACGGCATGGGTGAAGCCCGCGCGGTGCCCGATGCGGACACGGCATGTGCGGAGGGAGGCCGATGACGCAGAGATAAAGCGCATCTTTAGAAAATGCGTTTGCCCGTGGGCGGGTTCAATCCAAGGTTCACCTCAGACTATGGCTTTCGATTTTGACAGCTGTCCGGAACGCGCCGGGACCGACAGCACCAAGTGGCACAAGTACGCCCACCGCGATGTCATCCCTTGCTGGATCGCGGACATGGATTTCACCTCTCCCCCGGCCGTCGTCGATGCGATCAAGGCACGGGCCGCGCACGGTATTTTTGGTTACCCCGCCCAGCGTGATCAGGTCTTCCATTCCATCGTTGGTCATCTTCGCCGTCAGCACGGCTGGGAAATTAAACCCGAATGGATCACGTTCATGTGTTCGCTCGTGCCTGGCATCCATGCGACCATCCGTTGCGCGAGTAAGCCGGGCGAATCCGTGGTCACCACCGCCCCGGTTTACCCGCCGTTCATGACGGCGCCCGTGCTGTCCGAGCGCAACCCCCTGAAACTCGAGATGGTCTTCGAGGGCGGGCGCTGGACGTTTGACTGGCCGAAGCTCGAGGCCGCCTGCGCGCAGCCGCACGCCAAGGTGCTTCTCCTCTGCAATCCGTACAACCCACTCGCCCGCGTCTTTGACCGTATCGAACTCGACCGACTCGCCGCGCTCGTCCGAAAGCACGACCTCACCGTCTGCTCCGACGAAATCCACTGCGACCTCATCTTGGATCCGGCCGCGAAGCACATCATCTTCGCCAGCCTCAGCGAAGATATCGCCGCCCGCACCGTCACGCTGATGGCCGCGAGCAAGACTTTCAATATCGCCGGCCTTACCTGCGGCTTCGCGATTATTCCTGATCCGCAGTTGCGAACGCGTTTCCGTCGCGTCTTGCAGGGCTTGTCGCTCGACCAGAATGTTTTCGGACTCGCTGCGACCCAGGCCGCGTTCGATCACGGCGAAGAATGGCGCCAGGCTTGTATTCATTACCTCCGCGGCAACGTCGACCTCATCGAACAAGAGTTAAAAGCCATGCCAGGCGTCGTGCTCCGCGCCCGTCCGCAATCGAGTTTCTTGGCGTGGTTCGATGTCACCGCGCTCGGCTTCGATGATCCGCACGCTGAATTTGAAAAGGGTGGAATCGGCTTCAGCAACGGCGCCGACTTTGGCGGCCCTGGCCACGTGCGCCTCAACTTCGGATGTTCGCGGGAGAAACTGCGCGAGATCCTGCGACGCATGAAGGCGGTCGTCGCGCGGGCGCCCGGCGTAAAGTAAGACGTTTCAGCGACGCGCCAAAGCCTGGGTGATCACCACGCAGGCGAGGGCGGCGTTTTCGGCACGCAGGACGGTCGGGCCGAGCACGACAGGCCGGAAGCCAGCGGAGCGGGCGGCGGCATATTCCATCGAGGTCAGGTCGCCTTCGGGCCCGATGAGCCAGAGGACTTTTTTCACCTGGGTGAAATCAAGATGGGCGACAGGTTCGGCGTCGAATTCTAGCGAGCCCGTGAGCCGGAGTTCGTCGGGTTGGGCTTCGGGCAGGCGCTCGATCCATTCCTGGAATTTCATCGGCGCGGAGATCGCCGCTAGCCAGGGATGGCCGGATTGCTTACAGGCCTCGACGGCTTGCTGCTGCCAGCGTTGGGTCCGGGTGCGGGCACGTTCGCCCTCGAGTTTTAATTCGGTGCGGGCCGTCTCGAGCGGGATGACGGCCGCCGCGCCGGCTTCGCAGATACCGCGGACTAAGTCGTCCATCGTGCCACCCTTGGGCATGCCTTGGGCGACGGTAATTTCTGGTGGGCTGCGCTCGGACGAGCGAGCGCGAATCACTTCGACGACTGCGGCGTCGCCATCGGCGGAGGCCAGTTTACCTTCGACGACTAGACCTTCGCCGTCGAGTAGCACGAGCGCATCGCCGCGCCGGGCGCGCAGGCTGCGTACGACGTGGGCACTTTCTTCGGCGGAAAGTTGCACGTGGGCGCCGGGCTTGCAGGCCGGGGCTTGGTCGTGATGAATCCAGACGCGGAGCGGGCTCATGATTGCAGGGCGACTGGCCGGTCGTAGGAGGAATCCCAGTCTTTCCAGACCGTTTCGTAGCCGGCCGCGCGGAGCATACCTGCGAATTCCTCCGGCGTGCGGTCATCTTCGATGGCGAATTGTTCCAGTGAGGCGTCCTTGCCTTCGGCGTAGCCGCCAGGATTGGTACGGGAGCCTGCGCTCATCGCTGTCACGCCAATGCGGCAAGCGTGATCACGAAATTTGCGGCTCTCGCGCGTGCTCAAGGTTAGTTCGACTTCGCTGCTCAAGAGTCGGAAGGCGCAGATTGCCTGGGCGAGGTCGCGGTCGGTCATCTCGACCTTGGGCTGCAGCTCGCCTTCGTGCGGGCGGATGCGTGGGAATGATACGCTGTAGCGGCTCTGCCAATGCTGACGTTCCAGCCAGCGAAGGTGGAGCGCCGTGAAGAAGCATTCCGCCCGCCAGTCTTCGAGGCCGAACAGTGCGCCAAGGCCGATTTTATGGACACCGGCGGCGCCCACGCGGTCGGGCGCGTCGAGACGATAGGCAAAGTCGGATTTCCGGCCCTTCGGGTGATGGACGTTATACGTCTCGCGGTGATAGGTTTCCTGGTAGACCAACACCGCGTTGAGTCCGTGGCGGCGGAGTTCGGCATACTCCGCGGTTTCCATCGGTTGGACCTCCATTGAAAGCGAGGAGAAGTGCGGGCGGAGCAAATCGAGGGCCTCGACAAAATAAGGCACGGCCACCTTATTAGATTCGCCGGTCAGTAGGAGCAGGTGATCGAACCCTTGTTTCTTCAGGGCGCCGGCCTCGCGGAGAATCTCCGCCGGGTTGAGTGTGCGGCGGGCGACTTTAGTCCCGGCCGAGAAGCCGCAGTAGGTGCAGATGTTCTGACACTCGTTGGAAAGGTAGGCCGGGGCGAACAGCTGCATCGTCCGGCCGAAGCGGCGCACGGTCTTTTCGTGGCTGAGTTGCGCCATGCGTTCGAGGTGCGGCGCGGCGGCGGGGGAGACGAGGGCCTTGAAATCCTCTAGGTCGGCCGAGTCGGCTTCGGCGCGAGCGAGCGCCCGGCGTACATCGGCGTCGGTCTTCGCCTGAACCGAGGCGAGGACCTCAGCCCAGGGATGGGCGGCGTGGACGGATGCGAAGGACATCGGCCTCACTTTGTAGGCCAAAGTCCTGCGAGGGCAAGGGTTCGCGGCGCCGGCGCCGACTTCCTTAGAGAATCGCGGAGTAGCCGGCGGCGTCGAGCAGGCTAGCGAGCTCCGCGGCGTTCTTTACCTTCACCTTGATCATCCAGGCGCCGCCGTACGGTTCACGGTTCACTAGGTCGGGGGAATTATTTAGGTCACCGTTAGCCGCGAGGACTTCGCACGAGATCGGGCTATAGAGATCCGAGGCTGCCTTGACGGATTCCACGGTGCCGAAGACGTCGCCATGGCCGAAGGACTGGCCGATCTTGGGAAGGTCGACAAACGTCACGTCTCCCAGCGCGGCCTGCGCGTGGTCGGTGATGCCGATGGTGGCAGTGCCGTCCGCGGCGACTTTGACCCATTCGTGGTCTTTGGTGTAGCGGAGGTCGGCGGGCACGTTGCTCATGTCTTCGGGGTATGGTTGGAAAAGATTATTTCAACCCTTCACTTCACGAAGGGAGCCACGGCGATGTGCAGCGGAAGGCGAAGCCCGCGGATATCGACGGTCAGCTCGCGGGAGTCGGCGAAGCCCGCCGCCACGAGGGCGGTACCGATGGGCTTGTTCAGGACCGGTGAAAGCGTGCCCGAAAGCACTTCGCCCACCTGAGTCTGGCCGGCGAAGACCGCGGCGCCTTGGCGGGCAATGCGGCGATCTTCGAGGGAGAACAGAATCACCGAGGAAGACGGTCCGCCTTCCGCCTGGCGGTGGAGTGCTTCGCGGCCGACGAAGGCCGGCTTGGTGAATTTAACGGTCCAGCCAAGACCCGCCTGGATGGGCGAGATGCGTTCGGAGATTTCGTGGCCGTAGAGCGGGTAATGTGCTTCGAGGCGGAGGGAGTCGCGGGCGCCGAGGCCAGCGGGCACCAGACCGTGGGGCTTGCCGGCGGCGAGCAGGGCCCGGGCGACTTTTTCAGCCGAGGCCGCCGGGAGGTAGATTTCAAAGCCAGGCGAGCCCGTGTAGCCCGTGCGGGAGACGATGCAGCCGGCGGCACCGGCGACTTCGCCGGTGAGGAAACCAAAACGCTTAATCGTAGCGAGCGGGAGAGTCGTGACTTCGGAGAGGATCTGCTCAGCCGCCGGACCTTGTATCGCCAACTGCGCCCACGCGGAGCATTCATCGATAATCTCAACTTGCAGGTTGCCGACGAGCGAGCGCATCCAGGCGATGTCTTTCTGGGCGTTGGAGGCGTTGAGGCAGATTAGGAATTCCGTGTCCGCGAGGCGGTAGACGATTAGGTCGTCGACGCAGCCGCCGTCCGGTTGGCACATCACCGTGTAGCGGGCCATGCCCACGCGGATGGTGGCCATGTCGTTGGTCATGATGCCGTCAAGGAAGGCGGCGGCGTCGCGGCCACGGACGCGGGCTTCACCCATATGGGAGACGTCGAACAGTCCGGCTGTCTTCCGTACGGCCATGTGTTCATCGATGATACCCGTATACTGCACCGGCATCTCCCAGCCAGCGAAGGGGACAATGCGTCCGCCGAGTTCGACGTGGAGTGCGTAGAGAGGCGTGCGGGCGAGCGTTTCCGACATAGGCCTTATAAGGTGCGGGGCTGGGCCTTGCTTCCAACAAAAAAGCCCGACCGGAGGGTCGGGCTTTGTGCGGCGCTCTCGGGCGAACGAATCAGAGGCCGAGTTCCTTGCGGAGGGCGGCGAGCTGATCCTTATACTGGTCGGCCGTGATAGTTTTCGCACGCAGGCGGCTTTCGAGCAGGGCGTAGCGGGCGTTGAATTCCGAATAGGCGAGTTTGTCGGCCTTGGCCTTGGCTTCGCTGGCGGCCTTGGTGGCCTCGGCAATCTTGGCTTCGGCGTCGAGGCGAGCATCGGCAAGGGCCTTCTCGGCGGCCTTGGTGGCTTCAGCGAGCTTGGCTTCACCGGCTTCCTTGGTCTCGGCGAGTTGCTTGTCGCTATCGGCCTTGGCTTTTGCGGCGGCCTTGGTGGCCTCAGCGAGCTTTTCTTCACCGGCTTCCTTGGCTTCGGCGAGCAGCTTATCGCTATCGGCTTTGATCTTCGCGGCGGCCTTGGTAGCCTCGGCCAGTTTTTCTTCACCCGCTTCTTTCGCGGCGGCGACCAACTTATCGCTCTGCGCCTTGGCCTCGGCCAGGGCTTGGGCGGCATTGGCCTTGGCTTCAGCCAGTGCTTTTTCAGCCGTGGCGGCTTTCTCGGCAGCAGCTTTCTCGGCAGCAGCGAGTTTCTCTTGGAGCGATTTCACCTGGGCATTCGCATCGGCCACGGCCTTATCCGTGGCAGCATTGGCTTCGGCGAGCGCCTTGGCGTTGGCGAGGCGTGCTTCGGCGAGCGCCCTCTCGGCGTTGGCGGCGGAATTCTTAGCAGCGTCGGCCTTCGCGGCAGCGAGTTGTTCATTGGCCTTGCCGGCAGCGGCCTTCTGCTCTTCGAGCGCCTTCTGGATCTCGGTGAGCTCCTTGGCCGCAGCAGCCTTCGCGTCGTTGACACCGCGGGCATTACTACGAGTCAGTTCTTCCGTGCGGGCATTCAAAGCCTTGAGTGCGGCGGCGGCGTTCGATTGGGCGGCTTGCAGTGCCTGCACTTCGGAGCTATAAGACGCTTCCAACTTAGAGATTCTCTCGGCATTTGCTTGGATGCTGGCGGTGGCTTGCGCGGCGATTTCGGAGACGGCCTTGCGCGCATCTGCAGCCTTATTCTCGGCGTCGGCGAGGCTCTTATTAGCGGCGGCCTTTTCAGCTTCGAGTTTGGCGGCGTCCTGCTGGCTTGGGCTCTCGAGGGCTTGGCGGCGGGCCTCGATATTGCGGAGGGCATTTTCGGCCACGGCGCGCGCGGCGGCGGCTCGTTCAGAGGCTTCCTTCAAAGCAAGTTCAGCTTCCGTAATCTTGGCTTGGGCGGCGGCGTCGGAGGATGCGGCTGCCTTGGTTGTTGCGATGGACTTGGCGATTGCCTCGAGGGTGGCCTTGCTGGCGGATTCGCGGAGGGCTAGCTCAGTCTTGATTTTCAAGGCGGCTTCCTTGGTCGCGGCGATGTCCGCCCGGAGGATCGACTCGTCATTAAGGCCGCCGTTGGTCAATTTTGTGATCGCGGCGAGATCGCTGTCGGTAACCGCGGCTCCGGTGGAGTCGGCTGCCTTAGTCAGGTTGATTTTGATCGTGGATGGGAAGCCGAACTCGATGCCATCCTGGGTGTTGATGACGCGCGGCTTGAGCGACGTGGTTTCGGAGGTGTAGCCAGACTTTCCGACCTTGAGGTCATAGTTCTTGGTGCGATCAAGGGTGAGTTTGGTCGGAGTGCGGCCCATCGATTCGCCGTTGAGGCGGATCGCGGCGCTGCTCGGGCTAGAATCAATCTCGACCACCTCGGCGAGCGAGTTGTCGATGGACGAAGTGCAACCGGCGATGCCAGCACAGAGGACAAGGAGGGAAACAGGGATGCGCATGATTTCGGGGCTTTGGGTGTTTAAATTCCGTGCAAAACCAAAACTGTTTCAACCCCTAAACAAGGCTGATGCCGAAGGTTGACAGTCTTCGGCTGTGAACAAGTCTGTGAATGACGGATTTGGCCAGCATAGCTCAGTTGGTAGAGCAGCCGCCTTGTAAGCGGCAGGTCGTCGGTTCAAGCCCGACTGCTGGCTCCATTTCCGATTATCCTTTGAAAATAGGCCTCTAGGCTGCCACTTTCACGATTCTCCCTCCTGCCAGTTATGGCCGCGACGCAAGGCCTCGGCCATCCGAAGGTAAGGCCGTAATTTCGAGACCTCGTGGGTGCGGATCATCGAGCACCCTCGGCTGACACCCCACACGATGGCCGCGATGTTTCCAGGTTCGCGATGGAGCGGGTCGGCTTCCTCTAAGACAGCGCCCAAGGTCGACTTGCGACTGGCTCCAAGCACAACCGGAAAGCCTAGCGCGGTGATGCGCTCCAGGTTGCGGACGAGTGCGAGATTCTGGGCGGGAGTCTTACCGAAACCGAATCCCGGGTCGGCCCAGATTTGTTCGGCGGGTATACCGGCGGATAGCGCACGGCGGATCGAAGTCCGTAGGTCATCGACCACATCTGACCAGAAGTCCGCATAGGCTACGGACGGGCGACGGTGCATCAAGATCAGCGGACATCGGAGGGCAGCGCAGGTCGCGGCCATGGGTGACTCCGTTCCATGGGCGCCAAAGCGGCCTCCTTCGACATCATTGACCAGGTCGGCGCCGGCGGCGATAGCCGCTCGGGCGACTTCGGCTTTATAGGTGTCGATGGAAAGAACCGCGGCGGGGAAGCGCCGGCGCAGTGCTGTGATGATCGGGAGTAGGCGAATGAGTTCCGTGGCAGCGTCGATGGGCGTGGCGCCAGGTCGGGTGGATTCCGCGCCCAGATCAAGCACGTCGGCCCCCTCATTGAGTAGGAGCTCGGCCCGGCGCAGTGCGCTGTCGGGGTTCATGATCGCGCCGCCGTCCGAAAAAGAATCCGGGGTCAGATTCATGATGGCCATGACCAGCGTACGGCTTCGCCAGTCGGGCAAGGGGGTGCCATGTGGGCTGCTCCAAGACATCTCGCCTTGGGGTTAAAGACGGAGGCGGGCGGTGCAATCACCAAGGGCAAGTTGGGTAGAAGGGGGTAGAGGGAGGTATCATTAGGCGATTTGATGGGGCAATATATGCGTTAAGTTGTTCATATTGATTAACTTACATAAACAAACTTTCGTTGATTTTGGTTTCCGTCCTTTAAGAAGGCGATTTGGGAGGCGGGGGCTTGCAAATTACATCCTTTTTACGGATTTTCCGGCGTCCGAAACTCATCCTTTATGTTTTCTCGCTTCTTTAGTCGGGTAGGTCTGCTGGCCGCCCCCATTCTGGCCCTCGTCATGGCTGGTTGCTCCAAGGCCGACATGAACGTCCGCCAGTCCACCTTGGACCCCAAGGGCCCGGTGGCTCAGGTCCAGTTTGATGTCTTCATGGACACCGTCTGGCTCGTGGTTGTCCTCTTTGCCCTGGTCGGCGGTCTGCTTGTCTATGCGGTCATCAAGTTCCGCGCCCGGCCCGGCGATGAGAACGCCCCGCGCATCGAAGAAGGCCACGGTAACCCTCTCGTCGAAATCGGCCTGATCACGGCGTCCATCGGTGCCCTCGTCATCATCGCCATCCCGACCCTCAGCGCAATCTGGTACGACGACGACGTACCTGATGCGTCTGTCCCGACCTCGAAGCTCTCTGCTTGGTATCCCCGCGTCGAAGGTGCCAAGGAAAACTACGCGAAGGTCGTCGAAGAGCAGGTGCTCGAGATTGATGTCATCGGCAAGCAGTGGTGGTTCCGCTTCGAGTATCCGCAGTTCGGCCTGACCAACGATAACAAGCGTTCCGTCCCGAATGAATTCGTGATCCCGAAGGGCAAGGCCGTCCGCATCAATCTCCGCTCGGAAGACGTCATCCATTCTTTTTGGATTCCGAAACTCGCTGGCAAGGTCGACCTTATGCCTGGTCGGAAGAATCATATGTGGATTCAGGGCGACGAAGTCGGTCACTACTACGGCCAGTGCGCCGAGTTCTGCGGCGACTCCCATGCCTATATGCAATTCCGCGTCGAAGTCGTCGAGCCGGCGGAATTCGCCAAGTGGGTGCAGAAGCAGAAGACCGACTCCCAACCTGTCGCTGCCGGCAGTAAGGCCGAGACGGGTAAGGCTCTCTTCGCCGCCAAGACCTGCGTGATGTGCCACAATATCAATGGCAATCCCCAGGCGGCGGGTGTTTTTGCCCCTGACCTCACCCACGTTGCTTCACGCAAGTCGCTCGCGGGCGCTTGGCTCGATAATCGTGACCCGAAGGCCCAGCTTGCGAAGGAACAGGAGACGCTGAATACCGAGCAG
>CAIRLQ010000060.1 GCA_903879465.1 uncultured Opitutia bacterium
CCTGGACCGCATGCACCGCGCCCTCGGCGAGTACATCATCCGCGGCATCCACACCACGATCCCGGTCTGCCGCGCGATCATGAAGGACCCGGCTTTCCGCCAGGGCGGCGCGACGACGAAGTACCTCGAGGACTTCTTCGAACGCACCCCGAAGGAACTCTGGTCCGCCGCCCCGCTCACCTAAGCGGCCCCGCCGCCGACGATGAGCGCCCCGCAGCGCCTGACCCCTGCAGCCACCGCCCGCCTTAAAACGGGCGGTGATTGTTTACGCTTCGCCAACCGGCTGTTCAAGTCGGCCGGCATCGCCCACGGGCAAGGCTTCGTGAACGCCGAGGAGGAATCCCTGACACTCATGGGGCACGCCACCGGTCTGGCCTGGGAGAAGCTCCCTTCCTGCTTCAAACGCGCCCTGACGGTCAAGGAGAAGGCCTCCTTCCTCGCGCTGGTGGAACGACGCGTCTTCGACCGCGTGCCCACCGGCTACCTCGTTGGCGAAGCTTGGCTGGGCGGCCTACGCTTTCGCATCGATGAGCGCGTGATCATCCCGCGGTCATATTTCGTCGAACTAATTCCCGAGGCCATCCCGCAGTGGCTACCACCCGTCGGTCAAATCACCCACGTGGCCGATGCCTGCACGGGTTCGGGCTGTCTCGCGATTCTCTTGGCCAAACGCTTCCCGAAGGCCCACGTCCACGCCACGGATCTTTCCTCACCGGCACTAGAAGTGGCGAAGCTCAATATCGCCGACCACAAGCTCGCCCAGCGCATCACCTTGCATGAGACGGATACGATGACGTCGCTGCTCAAGGGCCCTTTGTTTGACCTCATTCTGAGTAATCCGCCGTACGAGCCGGAAGGCATCTACCGCGGCCTACCCGCCGAGTTTAAGAAAGAACCCAAAGGCTCACTGGTTTCTGGCAAGGACGGGCTCGATGTCATCCGCAAGTTGCTGACTCAAGCACGGGAACTGCTGAAGCCTCACGGCATCCTCGTCATCGAGGTCGGCGGCCTGCAGAAAGCGATGCATCTGGCGTGGCCGAAGCTCCCCATCATGTGGTTACCGACGGCCGATGGCGCCGACTGCGTCTGCCTACTCCATGCGGGCCACCTGCGACGCGAACTGCCGTCACCAGGCGCGCGGCGCGGCCGTTGATTCCAGCCGATCCTGCGTCGCCCTAGGGAGCTGCGGGAAGAAATCCAAACCCGTCAGTTGCTCGACTCGGCGGATGCTCACGACATAACGTGTGAGCTCCGCGTCGCGCCATTTCTCCTCATGTGGCACGAGATAAGCGATGGCGCGGATACCATGCTGGGCTTCCTCGTACTCCGAGATGACCATCCAGAACGCGGATGGCACAGGCAGCCGGCCGACTTTTTTCTCCGACGGTGAAGTAAAGACCGGGCCGACCTGCACCCAGACAGTACCGTAACGCTCAACATAGCGCTTCACCACGCGCTGCTCCATGTCTTTCCAAAGCCCGGCATTGAGGGCGTGCAATTGCGGCACGATGTTGCTGAGCAGGAAGGTTTCTTTCTGCGCCTCTTCGCCGTAGCAGACCGAAATCGCGTAGTTGGGCGACATGTGCCCACGGTCATAGCCCGAGCGGACGTATTCCGAAGTCACCACGTGGGCATCTGTGCGCGGATCAGGTTTGAAACCTGAGGGACGCTCTCGGTGTACTTCCTTATAAGGGAATACCCGATAAGAAGACCAACGGGGCGAGGGCAGCGATTCGTCATAGCCCACGGAGTAGCCACGGTTCACCAGATGCTTTAAACCTAGATGATCTACCGGTTCACCGTAGGGCGCTGTGGCGTTACGATCCGGCGCGAGGGCGGGAACGATGTCGCCCTTGATGACTTCCGTCTGGTCAGCGAGGCGATCCAGCGCGCCGACCACTTTCTTGGGCGAAGTGCCGTCCTCGCGGATCGTGTCGACCACATCGAGCACGCGGTGCTCAATGGCCATTTTCTGCGGGCGTTCAGAGCAGTAGTAGACCAACCCAACCACGCCGGTTGCTAGCAGTACGAGGGCCGCGACCCATGCGAGAAACCTGAGCAAATTCTTCAGCATCAGCGGGTGAGGTAATAACACTGCCACGCCCAGTGGACGATAAGCAAGGCGATGAAAATAATCCGTAGGCGACGCGCCTGAGTGTCGTCGATGGCGAGCCGAAG
>CAIRLQ010000061.1 GCA_903879465.1 uncultured Opitutia bacterium
CCAGCGCCACTCTTTACGAAGGGCATACGGTCCTCATGTGGGACTCCTCAGAATCCATCTACGAAGGAAACATCCGATGAGCCTCATCTACCGTCTCAAGCAGAGTCAGCCGAACTTCACCCACGGTATCCAGGATTACCTCGGCGAGATCATCCCCTTCGCCCAGCGCATCAAGAACCCGTTCCTCAAGGTCCCGCTGGTCGCACTCAAGTCCATGGAATGGGCCATCTATCGTTGGCATAAGACCTCCATTCGCCGCTTCTACGGCATCAAGAGCAATGAGTTGATCTACATGATCACCAATGCCTGTAACGACAAGTGCCCTAAGTGCGGCATCTGGGAGAAGCCTGAGCCGAAGGAACAACATCTTCGAATCCAGCACTTCATCAAGTGCCTCAAGCGACTGCATCATAATCTCTATCAGGTAACGCTTACGGGCGGCGAGCCGCTGCTATTCAAGCGCGACGTCATGCTCATCGCCGAGGAGGCGAAGCTACTTAATGTGCCGATGGTCACGGTCACTAACGGACGTATGCTCGATGAGGCCTTCCTGAATCGCTACAAGGAGCTCGGCCATATTCTAGTTATCTCCATCGACTCGGTTAGCCGGGAGAAGTGGAACGAGTTCCGGGGTACCAAGAGTTTCGATATCGTCATGCCAAAGATTATCTTAGCCCGTGAAATCCTCGGCGACCAGCTGCGCGTGCAGTCAGTCCTCTCTCGGGAGTCGGCCGAAGAAATCCCTAAGGTCATCGCATGGTGCAAGGAGAATGGCATCCAGCATAACACGCAGCTCTACCAGGATTTCGGTGCCAAGAACTGGGCGAACCTCGTGACGCATAAGCAGATGGTCGACGATGGAACGCCCTGCGCCGCGCGGAAGAACATCTGCATCTACCCCAACGGCGACGTCGTTAAGTGCTTTGACCATCGCCGGATTCCATTAGCTAAGCAGCCGCTGGGTAACATAGGCGAGCAGGATATCATCGAGATTCTCTGCACCAAGCGCTCGACCGAGGTCTCCAAGATTATGAAGACATGTAACTTCCCGTGTAAGGCCATGTCCTGCAACAAGCCGCAGGTGCTCCTCTTCAAATGAGCCAGGTTTTGCCGGACGTCATCATCCTCCGCGGGGCTCCGGGCGTCGGCAAGTCGACCCTTGCCAAGGAACTGGCGAAGCATTTCCCGAAAGGCGTCCGTCTCGAGGTCGACACCTTGCGTAGCATGGTCATTTCCGTGGATTGGACCAACCAGCAGGAGCATAAGGACCTGCTGCAGTTGGCTGCACAGCTCACCTGCCAATTCCGCGTGCTCGGGTTCAGGCCAGTCATCGTCGTGGACACCTTCAGCGGGAATAAGGTTGAACCCTTCGTGCAGACAGTGCGCGCAACGGGATCCGACTGGATCGTTAAGACATATGCGCTCCATGCCTCCAACGAAGACCTGTCGCGGAGGTTGGCCGCGCGCCCCGTAGGCCTCTTCAAGGATCTCACCGTTTCGGAGAAGTTGAACGCCGATGTCCTGAAGATTCAGCGGCCGGCGGACACCCTCCTGGACACCTCGGCCAGCCCGCCTGCGCAGATGGCACAACTCATCGCTGCCGATCATTGATCACCAGCCAATCTAGGGCGAGCCAGTCGCGGCAACGGCACGCGCAAGTGAGCTCGACTCCGAGCATCCGACCAAGGGGCCACGCAGTGGCCCCTTTTCTTTTGGCTAAAATCCCCGGACGTTAGACCAATCTCGGAACTGATGCAGCGGATCGCAGATGCGCCTCATCGCTTGGCCGTCGGAGCTGTGCTGACTGAC
>CAIRLQ010000062.1 GCA_903879465.1 uncultured Opitutia bacterium
CAAGGTATCGCGCACGCCGCCGAGTTCGCGCGGATTGCGTAGGCGATTCTGTAGGCGGGCGATGATGCGGGCAATATCGCGGACGCCCCGCAAGGCCTCGCCGATGCGCGCTGAGCTTCCGGGATGTTTGTGGAACTCCGCTACGGCGGATTGCCGGTGATGAATCGTCAAAAGGTCGGTCGAAGGCTCGGCGAGCCAAAGAGCGAGGAGTCGGGCGCCCGCTGGAGTCGCGGTGCGGTCTATCGTCTCGAGTAGTGAGCCTTCTCGAGATCCATTGGAGGCTGCAAACAGCTCCAGATTCTTGGAAGAAGCAGCATCTAATAGTACCGAGGAGCCGAGTTTCGTTTCAATCAACCGGAAGAGGTTCTTCGGCCGATCGCAGAGCGAATCTGTCACATAGCCGAGGACGGCACCGGCAGTTCCCAGTGCGGGATGCTCATCCGTCAGACCGAAGCCAGCTAGACCATGGACTGAAAGTGTCTGCGCCACAAGTCGGGCGCCAGCGGGGATATCGAAATTCCAACCTGGCAAGCGCGATACCGCCCTGCCCTGTAGGAATACTTCCAGCACTTCGTGGAATTCAGGGTTAGGTTCCAGTCCTTCCGGCAGGATGATCTCCCGGGGCGAGACGGAATGGAGTAGTGGGAGGAGTCGGGCCGGCGAGGTATCACTGGCGAGCCGAAAGTCGGCTGTAGAAACATCGAGCCACGAGGCGTGCCAGCCGTGTTTATCCCAACTGAGGGCGGCGAGGTAATTGCCGCGTCTGGAATCCAGCTGCGAATCTTCGAGGGCGGTGCCTGGAGTGAGGATGCGGGTTAGCCCGCGTCGAACCAGTTTGCCTGCGACGGGTGCTTCGAGTTGATCGCAGATGGCGACCTTCCATCCTGCGGCGAGGAGTCGATTGACGTAGGCGGGGGCGGCATGGTGAGGCAGGCCGGCCATGGGCGTTTCATGGCGTTTAGTGAGGGTAAGGCCTAGCACGCGGGCGGCGACTTCTGCATCCTCTCCAAAGACCTCATAGAAATCCCCCAGCCGGAAGAGCAGAATGGTCCCAGTGGCGAGTTTCTCTCGAAACTCGCGATACTGCCGTTGCATGGGCGTTTCTTTCTCCACTTTAAGGGAGGGAAACTCTCCGCTGAGACCAGCGCAAGGAAGGATTGCCTCAGCCCGACCACTCCGGGCTAGAAGTTGCTCACATGAGCTGGGCGGCAAGTTCCGAGAGGGCGCTGCGGACACCGTGGAGCAGGCGCACATTAGCGGTCACGGAGTGACCTTTCATGCGTTCGTGGGTGTGAATCAGGCCGTTAGATTTGCCGTCCAAGTAAGGGGTATCGACCTGATCCAAGTCGCCGATGAGAACGACCTTGGAGCCTTCGCCGATGCGGGTGATCACGGTCTTGGCTTCGTGTGGGGTCATGTTCTGGGCTTCGTCGACAATCATGAAGGCATGACCGATCGAGCGTCCCCGGATAAAGGTCATCGCTTCGATTTCGATCAGGCCGGAATCAATCAACCACTGGTAGGGCTTGCGTGGTTGATTAACCGCTTGGAATTGCGAGCCAAAGATCGGCTGGGCTGCCTTCATGGCCTGAGCTTTTTTCTGTCGGCGTTGAGAATCCGTCGCAACCGTCTCTTTGGC
>CAIRLQ010000063.1 GCA_903879465.1 uncultured Opitutia bacterium
ACCCCCAAGGATTTCTACCTTGATACGCGCCTGGCCGCCGAGCACCTGCTCAATAATTATGCGACCATCGACGCTCCCTATCATTACGGCGATGTGCTCTGCTTCTTGGATAATGGCGAGGGGCTACATACCTGCGTATACATTGCCGACGACATCGTCCTGACGAAGAATGGAGATAGTATCCTCGCCCCCTGGGCCTTGATGCAGCTCAAGGACGTGGATTCGGTTTACCGACGTTCCGCTAACACCCGTATCCAGGGGTATCGTCTTAAGAAGTAGGCCCAAGGGGCCGCGGCGTTGTCCCCGGCGGGAATCGAACCCACATCCTCGGTTTAGGAAACCAATGTTCTATCCGTTGAACTACGGGAACGCACCGTCATCTAATGAGCCTCTGGGGCTGCCGGGCAAGCCCACATAGGGGGCAGGCGGGCTTGACTCCCCGACGTTTAAGCTAACTTCAAGCATATGTACGCTTTCCTGTCCGCCGTCGTCGACCCCCCTTTGGCGATTCCTGGTTGGGCATGGGTCGCCTTCCTTGGCTTCGTCGGATTGATGCTCGCCCTGGACCTCGGAGTTTTTAAAAAGAACGCCCTCCAAGCACCTACTTTCAAAGAGGCTGTCGCTTGGTGCGTGGTCTGGGTTTCGCTGGCCGTCGGCTTCGCTTTCCTGCTTTCTGCTTGGCGCGGGCCGGAGGATGCCGAGCTCTTCGTCGCAGGCTATGTCCTCGAGCTCGCGCTATCGGTCGACAATCTCTTCATCTTCATCCTCGTCTTCGCTCACTTCAGCATCCCTGCGCGCCTCCAGCATCGCGTGCTCTTCTGGGGCATTCTGGGCGCCGTCGCCATGCGCGCGATCTTCATCATCGCCGGGATCGCCGCCGTCGACCGTTTTATCATCCTCCTGCCGCTGTTCGGGGCCTTTCTGCTCTTCACCGGCGTGAAGATGGCCTTCTCGCCTGACGAAACCGAAGGCAAGGGCGTCGACGAAAATTTCGTCGTGCGTATGACGAAGCGCTTCTTGCCGGTGACCAATCGCCTGCACGGCGAGGCCTTCATCGCCCGCGAGGATGGTCGCCGCGTCTTCACGCCGCTCTTCGTGGTACTGCTCGTCATCGAGAGCACCGACCTACTCTTCGCCATCGACTCGATTCCCGCCGTGCTCGGCATCCTGCCGGTCGACATGGCCATCGAGGAGAAGCGCTTCATCGCCTTTACCTCCAATATTTTTGCGATCATGGGGCTCCGTTCGATGTACTTCGCCATCTCGGGCTTCATGCATCTCTTACGTTTCCTCAAGCCGGCCTTGTCTTTCATCTTGGTCTTCATCGGCATCAAGATGATCCTCCCTTGGGCCGCTGGGCTCGGTCAGACGGAGGGCCGGGTGGGGGGGTGGGTGCCCGCGGCCCTGCTCCATGAAGGCAGGGTGCATATCCCGACCGCTGCCTCACTCGCGATCATCGGGTTTATCCTGGCGCTCGCAGTAGCTCTCTCGGTCGCCATTCCGAAGAAGAAATAGGAAAGATTTGGTGTTTCCTCCTGCGCGGCTCATCGCCACGCTGGTGGCGTGTTCCGAGGTCGCTACAAACTCTACCTTCCCTACCTAGAGGGAAGTCGTCTGCTGCTGTTTTTAGCCCTGTCGGCCGGCTTGCTCTATGCAGCCAGCTGTGCGATCGGCCTGCCTTTCCTGATCGGTAACGTGCTGCCAGCGGCGTTCAACGACTCCTCGATCGTGGAACCGTTGTTCAGTTTCCCGAAGTGGACCGGCTGGGGGCCAGTCTATATGCCGAAGGGTTATGAGGTGGTTTTCGCTGTTTCCTTCCTGCCCTTGGTGTTCCTGCTCCGTGGGGTCGGCGAGTTTTTTGCCAATTACCTGATCAATCTGGTCGGGCTCCGGGTGGTGGAGGCTGTGCGGCGAGACGTCTTTGCGAAGCTCCAGCGCCTGCATCTAGGGTTTTTCGGAAAAATCTCCACCGGTGATTTATTGCAGCGGCTAACGGGTGACGTGAACTCCGTGCGGCTGGTGCTGGTGGATATCTCGAACGACATCATCGTTCAGCCGCTGACGCTGGTCTTCTCGACCGGCTACGTGATTTGGTTGTGCCTTAGTAAGCCGCAGGGGTATTGGTTCCTGCTCTGCTTGCTGGTGGTGCCGCTCTCGGTCTTCGTCGTCCGTTATCTAGGCATGGGCATCCAAAGCCGAGCCCGCAGCAGCCTCGTGGCTGGTTCGGATCTGAACAGTATCGCTGTAGAGAATCTACAGTCCGCCCGCGAGGTCCGTGCCTACGGGCTCGAGGCGCGTGAAACCGATCGATTTAATGCGGCGAGCCGAGAGGGCTTGCGTATCCAAGGTAAGTTGGCCCGCTACGAAAAAGCCTTGTCGCCGCTGCTGGAAATTTCAGCGTCGTTCGGGATCGCGTTGGCCATCGGTGTGGGTGCGAAGGTGGGATTCAAATTCCAGGAGCTCCTATCCTTGATCACCGCTTTTTACGTAGCCTATGGCCCCATCAAGCGGATAGGGTATGTCAGCTCTCGTGTGAGCATGGCCACGCCTGGGCTGGTTCGTCTTGAAGAGATTTTGCTCGCGACCAACGAGGTCGCCGATGCGCCAGACGCCGGGCCGCTGGGCCGTGCGCGCGGTGCCGTGACTTTCGCCGCCGTCAGCTTCGCCTATCGGGAGGAGCCGGTATTGCGTTCCGTCAATCTGGTTATCCCTGCCGGTCAGTCGGTGGCGCTCGTCGGGCCCAGCGGCGCGGGCAAGAGCACATTTGTCAATCTGGTGCCTCGTTTCTTTGACCCCCAGGCCGGAGCAATCTTACTCGACGACGTGGATCTACGCCAGGTACGACAGGCTGATTTGCGGGCCAACATCGCTTTCGTTTCGCAGGAACCGATTCTTTTCAACGAATCCATTCTGGAGAACATTCGGCTCGGCGCCGCGGGTGCTACGGATGAGCAGGTCCGCGAGGCGGCCCGACTGGCTGGGGCGCTCGAATTCATCGAGGCGCAACCGGAAGGATTCCTGACTAAAGTCGGCGAACGCGGTTCGCGTCTTTCGGGGGGCCAGCGTCAGCGTGTCTCGATTGCGCGGGCTTTCCTGAAGGACGCGCCGATTCTGATCCTCGATGAAGCCACTTCCGCGCTCGATACCGATACGGAGCGCAGCATCCAGCAATCCCTTGCCGTGCTGATGAAGGGGCGGACTACCTTGATCGTCGCGCATCGCTTCAGCACGATACGCGACGTCGATCGCGTACTGGTGTTCGATGGAGGTCTCATCGTCGCGGATGGTTCGCGCGAAGAACTTTACAAGTCTTCGGAACTTTTCCGGCGCCTCTGGGATAATCAGGCCAAGACTCTCAGCTAATGCGCCTGCTGGTCGTCAAGTTTTCCGGACTTCGCGGGGCGTTGGCCGCGACGGCGGCGTTACGTTCCCTTCGCGACCGCCATCCAGGCGCCCAGGTCACATTCGTCACAACATCTGGCTCCGAGCCGGCGCTGGAGGGCTGTCCGGTGGTCGTCGAGTCGGTAGGCATTGATCCGCAAGGAATGATGCTGCCTTTGGTGGCGCACCTTCGCCGGCAGCGCTTCGAGGTCGCGATCGCCTTAGGGTCGCATCCGGCCTCCGCGCGATTGGTAGCATTAAGCGGTGCCACCTCGAGGGTGTGCGCCGGCCACGCCCCCTGGTTGCTGCGTCCGCTGTTTCATCGTCAGGTTTTCGGATCCGCCGTCGATCCCCACGAAGCCGCCCGCGATCACGAAGTCGTTTCCCGTGCCTTGGGTTTTTACGCGGAAACGCCCGCGATGTGGTTCGCCACTTCGCGGATGCAGGAGCATGGCTTACTGGTAGAGCAAGGCCGCTTCGCCCTGATCCATCCTGGTTCGCGCCGCGCGGAACGGATTCTCGAGGTCGACAAATGGGCCGCCGTCGCCCGGGCGTTGCTTGCCTCTCGCGCGGTCGAACGAGTCGTGGTCTCCGCCGGCCCGGCCGGTGAGGAGCGGATTATGGCTGAGGCCATCTGCGGTCTAGTGGGTCCGGCGGCCATGTCGACGCGCGGACGTCTCCGTTTCGCTCAGCTAGCTCGGCTAATCAAGGAGTCTCGAATTTTTCTCGGCTCGGATTCTTCCGTTTTGCAGCTGGCCGCAGCGGTCGGCGCACCAGTGCTCGGGGTGTTCGGCCCATCGGACTACGCTCGGGCGCGCCCCTGGGGGACGCTCCATCGAGTTGTTCGCGTCGACACCACGCGTTTTGAGGGCGAGTTGCAGACGGATTATCTCGCCCGGATGGACCGCGCACTGGCCCGTATTTCCGCCCAGCAGGTTCTGCAGGCGGCCGAAGAAGTTCTGCGGATCACGGCACCCTGAACGCCGCCGCTTGACCTTCGCAACCTTGCCGCGAGATTAGCCCTGTGTCTGCCCCCGACTCTCATTACGACGCCGTCATTATAGGGGCGGGTATGTCGGGTCTGGCCGCCGCCGTGCGCCTCGGAATGTACGGTCGCCGTGTACTCGTGTTGGAGCGGCATAATGCCCCCGGTGGCCTGAATTCGTTCTACGCCCGCGGCCAGCGCAAGTACGACGTGGGGCTGCACGCCCTGACCAACTGGGTGCCCGAAGGGGTCAAGGGCGCTCCGCTCGTCAAACTGATGCGGCAGCTGCGTATCCGCCGCGAGGAGTTGGATCTCTGTCCGCAGTTCGGTTCGCGCGTCGCGATGGCCGGAAAAAATCTCCGACTGAACAATAGCTTCGACGATTTACTGGCCGACGTTGCCCGGGAATTCCCAAAATCGGTGGACCGTTTCCGTGAGCTGGACGCTTGGATCGCCGGGCTGGATGAGGCCGCCCTCGAGGCCCACGGTGGCTCCGCCCGGGCGTTGCTCGACGAACGGTTGGGCGATCCGCTGCTGCGTGATATGTTGCTCCTACCGACATGTTTCTACGGTAGTGCGCTGGAGAATGACATCGAGGTGTCGCAGTTCGCCGTCATGTGGCGCTCGCTTTTTCGGGAAGGTTTCGCTCGTCCGTTTATCGGTGTGCGCCAGGTGATTCGCCTACTGCTCGACCGTTGCCGTGAGCACGGCGTGGAGCGGCGGATGAAATGCGGTGTCGCTAAACTCGAAGTGCGGGCCGGCCGGGTGGCCGCACTCCAGCTTGATGACGGCACCGAAGTGACCGCTGGCGCGGTTTATTCTTCCGCCGGTGCGGTTGAGACCTTGCGGATGCGTTCCGATGCGTTGCCGCATATCGGGGCGCAGTCTATCGGCCGTCTGGGTTACGCCGAGACCATCGCCACCTACGCCCCCGCCGCTTTCGCTGGGTTCGGCTGGCAGGACACCATCGTCTTTTTCTGCGACGCGGAGTGCTTCAGTTACCGCTCGCCGACGCAGCTCGTGGACCCGGCGTCGGGCGTCATTTGTATTCCCAATAATTATCATTACGGCGAGGGCAGGGTGCTCGACGAGGGTTGGCTACGGGTGACCGCGCTGGCCAATCACGATGCTTGGTGCGCCTTGCCGGAGCCCGAGTATCAGGCGCGCAAGCAGGAGTGGTGTGGCCGCCTCAATCGCGTCGCCCGCGCCCATCTACCAGCCGTCGCCGACGTGACTCATGACGCCGCACTCACCTCGACCGACGTCTTTACGCCGCGGACCGTACGAAAATTCACCGGCCATCTGAACGGTGCAATCTACGGATCGACCGTGAAGCGCCGCGACGGGCGGACGGATCTGGAGAACCTCTTCTTAATTGGGACTGATCAAGGTTTCCTGGGGGTGACGGGGGCAATGTTATCTGGCATTTCCATGGCCAATCTGCACGGTCTGAAGGCGTAACCCCGTATTCATGAGTTCCCCTGATTTCTCGGTCCAGCAACGCCCTCTCTGGAGGGACCTATTGCAGCCCGCCGTCATCGTCGGAGCACTCGGCTACTTCGTCGATATCTACGACCTCACGTTGTTTATGACGATCCGCAAGGACAGTCTGACGAGCCTCGGCCTCGGGCACCTTATCAGTGGAGCAGCCTGGTATCAGGACCTGCTGTCCTGGCAGATGATGGGTATGTTGATAGGCGGGATTCTTTTCGGCATCCTAGGAGACCGTATGGGTCGACTGACCACCCTGTTCGGGTCGATCTTGCTTTATTCCGTGGCGAATATCGCCAACGGCATGGTACACAGTTTCGAGGCTTACGCGACCTGGCGCTTTATCGCCGGACTTGGTTTGGCAGGCGAACTGGGCGGCTGCATTGCCCTGGTGTCCGAGACGTTGTCGAAGGAACGCCGCGGATATGGGACGGCCGTGGTCGCCACGGTCGGGGTTTTTGGAGCCGTCGTCGCCGGCTACATGGCTGACCATGTGGGGGACATTGGCCGGGTGGTCGGCGGTTTCTTCGGCACGCCCGTTGAGGGCTGGCGAATGAGTTATTTCATCGGCGGAGGCCTTGGTCTGATGTTGCTCGCGCTGCGCGTCGGCGTGCGGGAGTCGGGCATGTATCAACAGGCCAAGGAGCATGCGGAAGCGGGCTCCGTGGCCCGCGGTAATTTCTTCGCCTTATTTTCAAGCGGCGAACGTTTTCTGCGCTATGCGCGCTGTATCCTGATTGGCCTACCGACGTGGTATATGATCGGTATTCTCGTGCAGCGTGCTTCCACGGTCTTTGCGCCTTCCGCGGGCGTCGTGGGCGAGCCAATCAAGGATAACTGGTCTGTCGCGGCTTTCTATCTCGGGCTTACCTTCGGCGACCTAGCCAGCGGCGTCGGTAGCCAGTTGCTGCGTTCGCGCAAGAAGGTCGTGCTCGGCTTTCTTCTGTTCAGTCTTACCTGCGTCGCCGTGTATCTCTTCGGGACGGCAGGGTGGACTTCCGCGGCTTACTACCGGCTCATTTTCTTGATGGGCTTCGGGATGGGTTATTGGGCGCTCTTCGTGACGATCGCCGCCGAGCAGTTTGGTACCAATCTTCGCGCCACGGTCGCGACCACGGTGCCCAACTTCGCCCGTGGGTCACTGGTGCCGCTGACGTTCCTTTTCACGTTTCTCGCGATGCCTTTAAATCAGGCACGTTTGGCGCCCTCTTACGCAGGGGCAATTCTGGGCGTGATTTGCTTCGGTGCTGCTTTTATCGCGCTATGGACGATGGAAGAGACTTTCGGTAAGGACCTGGATTACCAGGAGAAGAAGTAGGCCTTACTGCTTGGCCGTCGTCGCTTCGTCGCGCACGCAACGGAAGCCGGCGTGGTTAGTCGAAGTCAGTGTGTCTAGGCCTTGGCGGGCGGTGGCACGGTAGCGGAAGCAGTAGCCTTCGTCGCAGAGCCAGGAGCCGCCGCGGATGACGTGTTGTCCGTAGCCGGTGCGTTCAGGGTCGTGGCCAGTGGCTGGTCCGGTGGGCGCATCCTTCGGGGACACTTTGTAATAGGCTGGTTGGTACCAGTCGTCGCACATCTCCCAGACGTTGCCGGCCATATCATAGAGGCCATAGCCGTTAGGCGGAAAAGATTTCACGGGGGCGATGCCAGCGAAGCCGTCCTCCCCCGTGTCGAGCTCGGGAAATTTACCCTGCCAGTGATTGCACATGATTTTGCCGCCGGGCCGCTCCACGTCGCCCCAGATGTAGGGTTTGTTTTTGAGGCCGCCGCGGGCAGCGTATTCCCATTCGGCTTCGGTGGGTAGGCGTTTGCCGGCCCACTTGGCAAAGGACTGGGCATCCTTATAGGTTAGGCAGATCGCTGGATGATGCAGGCGCTCCTTGATGTCGGAGCCCGCCCCCTCGGGGTGGCGCCAGTTGGCCCCGGTGGAGAATTTCCACCAGGGCAGGTTGCCGACCCCGCACTGGAAGGGGTTCACGCCGGAGACTTTTTTGAAGAGAAGCGAGCCGCCTTTGAGGTATTCGGCTGGGGCGTTGGGGAAGTCGCGCGGGTCGAGGTCTTTCTCGGCGTCGGTGACGTAGCCGGTGGCGTCCGTGAAGGCTTTGAATTGCTGATTGGTCACTTCAGTGACGTCCATCCAGAAGCCCTTAAGTTGCACAACATGGCCAGGGGACTCTTCGATATGTTTATCATCGGCCTTGTCGGTCCCCATGGAGAATTCGCCCGCTGGGATACGCACCATCGGAGCGATGGCCGGGTCGAGGCCCTGCTTGGCGTCATGGCTGATTTTCCAAGCTAGCACCGCGAAAGGGATGACGATCAAGACGGCCGCGATGGTGATGATCCACCGCCGGGCGGGCAGGGCGGCCGTCTGGGCTGCGCGAGGTGCGGTCATGGAGGGCTTTTCTAGGCCTTCTCCGGCCAAGGGCGAACCTTTTGGGGGGCCGGCGGTATATCGCCTCGCCCTGCCGGGGAGGCTTCCTTTATCGATTTCTTGTCCATGAGCTCGACCCAAGAAGAAGTCCTCCAGATTTTCCGTGATTCCAAGGCCTTATTGACCGGACATTTCGTTCTCCGCTCCGGCCTTCATAGTGGGCATTTTTTCCAGTGCGCCCAAGTCTGCCAGCATATGGATAAGGTCACGCGTTTGATTGAATTGCTGCGCCCCAAATTGATCGCGCTCAACTGCGAGACCGTGCTCGCTCCGGCGATGGGCGGACTCGTCGTCGGTCAGGAGGTCGCGCGCCAGCTCGGCGTCCGCTTCGTCTTCGTGGAAAAGGAAAACGACAAGCTGGTGCTACGTCGTAATTTCACTTTCCGTCCCGGCGAGCGCGTGCTTGTCGCCGAAGATGTCGTCACGCGCGGCGGCCGCGCTCAGGAATGCTTGGACATTCTTCAAAAGGCCGGCGCCGCCGCGGTGGGCGTCGCTTCGCTGGTAGATCGTTCCGCCGGCCAGACGAAATTCTCCGTACCCTTTGTGGCGTTGCTGGAGCTCAATTTCCCTACTTACGCCGCCGATGCCGTGCCAGCCGAATTGGCGAAAATTCCAGCCTCGAAGCCGGGCTCTTAAGCGCGGACGGGCTACCGAGTGGCCTGCGGGCCTATTTCCCTCGCAAAACTCCTTGGGGGGCTGGTTTTCCTGCCTTGTGCCTTGCACACGGGCGGGCACTTCCCTACGCCAAACCACTCTCTTTCCATGGATCGCAAGAACTTCTTCCTAGGTATGGCCTGCATCGTCGGCGCCTTCGCCCTTTTCTTCCTCACCAAGCCGGCTCAGCCTCCAGCTTCGGCGACTCCGCCGGTCCAGACTCAGGTGGTCAAGGCTACCGTTGCCGCCCCTAAGGTGAGCGCGTCGCTGGCCGCTTCGGGTGTTGGCGGAAGCCCGGTGGCCAAGGCAGTGGCACGTCATTTCTTCATTGAGAACGACTTCATGAAAGTGACGCTGAGCAGTCGCGGCGGAGCGGTGGAGAAGATTGAACTGAAGAAGGAGCAGGCGAATGTCGGAAAGCCCGACCTCGTGACTTTCAATACTGGCAATGAAGAGGCAGCCTTGGTACTCGCAGTCAAGCCCACCTCGGCCGGCGCACTGGAGCCAATCTATTCCGAGTTCTCGGCGCAGAACGCCAACGCCGCCTCCATTACTTTGGTTGGAACACTGGCTGACGGGACCCGTCTAGAGCGTAACTACTCTTTCACCGTGCCCAAGGCGGGTGAGTCGGCGGAGGGTTATTCGCTTCGATTTTCGACACGCGTCATCCCTCCCGTCGGCAAGCCCGCCGTCTCGGTCTGGGTTTCCACGGGATGCTGGCAGCCCACGACGGGCGACTCCGCCAACCAGTTCCTGTCCGTGCTCGCTTATGACGGCGAAGACCTCACGCGTGTGGGCCTCGACGTTTTTACGGATTCCAGCGGATTCTTCGGCCTCGGTGCACATAAGGCGCAGGCGGAGCATTCGGTTGTCTCGCCTAGTAAGTCGCTGGCATGGGTAGCTTCGGGGAATCAATTCTTCGCGGCGATCCTGCACCCCGATGCGGCCGTTCGCGGTACGCGTGCCGAGGTCGTCGTCCAGCCAGTCGCTCTCGAGGGCGGCCACCGAGGCTTGCACGCCTTTGCTTCCTGGGAGTCGCCTCTGGCGGCAGATCTCTCCCGCACATTGGAAGGCGATTTCTTTGTCGGACCAAAAGAGTACGCCCGCCTTGCTGCCCTGCCAGACAGTCAGGTCTCCGTTTTGCAGTTCTCCAAGCTGCTTGGGTTCATTTCCTTTGGCGCCATCTGCAAACTCCTTCTCGCCATTCTTGGCGGTGTGCATTGGCTGCTCGAATGGAGTGGCGTCTGGTCCTGGGGTTGGGCGGTCGTGCTCCTGACGTGCCTCATCAAGCTTGTCACCTGGCCCTTGACCGCGGTCCAGATGAAGGCCGCGAAGAAGATGCAGAAGTTCGCCAAGCCGATGCAGGATATTCGCGAGAAACACAAAGATAACCCGGAGAAGTTGCAGAAGGAGCTCATGAAGCTCTACACGGAAAACAAGATCAACCCATTCGCCGGTTGCCTGCCGATTCTGATTCAGATGCCGATTTTCTTCGGCCTCTACACTGCCTTCCAGACCACCGTTGAACTGCGCCTGCACTCGTTTCTGTGGATTCATGACCTTTCAGCGCCCGACACGATTTTCTTCATCGGCGGCTTCCCGGTGAACCTTCTCCCGATCCTAATGGGGCTCTCCATGTGGCAGTCCATGCGCATGACTCCGAGTCCCTCGGCCGATAGTTCGCAGAAGACCATCTTCCTAATGATGACGCTGCTTTTCCCGGTGATCTGTTACCCGATGCCCGCGGCTCTGACGCTGTACATGACGATCCAGAACCTATTGACGATTCTGCAGACTTGGCTTACCAAGGATGA
>CAIRLQ010000064.1 GCA_903879465.1 uncultured Opitutia bacterium
GCTCTTCGGTGAAGGTCACGCCCGAGATCATGTCGACCAGGCGAACCTTGCCGTCCGCGTTGGCGATGATCGGAGTCGAGTTAGGATCCCAAGCCGCGACGAGGGCACCCTTATCGACTGGCTTGCCATCTTCTACGCCGACGATGGAGCCGGCGACGATGCGATATTCTTCGATCGGCTGGCTGAGTTCGTTGAGGACGCGGATGGAACCGTTACCGTTGACGGCGATGAATTTGCCGGCCACCGGGACGGTGGTCAGATCGACGTAAAGCACGGTACCCTTGTTCTTGGCCTTGATTTCAGGGGTCTTGAGCTGCGCAACGCCACCGATGTGGAACGTACGCATCGTCAGCTGAGTACCGGGTTCGCCGATGGACTGGGCGGCGATGATGCCGACCGCGGTGCCGCGTTCGACCATACGTCCCGTCGAAGGATCGAGGCCGTAGGAGGTGGGCGGAATCGCGTTCACGTTCATGTGCGTGAGCGGGGAGAGAACCTTGACGCGGTCGAGACCGACGGTCTCGATGCGCTTAGCGGCGACTTCGTCGATGAGCGCGCCAGACTTCACGATGACTTCAGAAGGGTTCAGTGGGTTCGTGACGTCTTCGGACGGGCAGCGGCCCACGATGCGTTCGGACAGTGAGACGAGAAGTTCGTCGCCGTCGTAGATCGGGGTTTTCCACACGCCGTTGGGCAACTGGACGTGCACGCGGTCGACGCCGGCGTCGCGCAGCTTGGCGAGCAGTTCTTCGGTCAGCGGGGCGTCGGTCTTCGCGAGCATCTTAACAGCGCCGGAAGGATTGGCCACTTCAGCAGCCAGGTGACGGCCAAGGGCGGCGTCGCCGAGCGTGATGACTTCGGAGCCAGGAGCGACGTCACGGTTATCCGTGACGATGACATCCATGGCGACGTCGCAAAGCTTACGGGTCATGTAACCTGCGTCAGCGGTCTTCAGCGCAGTATCGGACAGACCCTTACGGGCGCCGTGCGTCGAGATGAAGTATTCAAGGACGGAAAGTCCTTCGCGGAACGATGATAGAATCGGGCGTTCGATAATTTCGCCAGACGGCTTGGCCATCAGGCCTCGAGCGCCGCAAAGCTGTTTCACCTGGGCCTTGTTACCTCGGGCACCGGAGTCCATCAGAACCCAAACCGGGTTGATGAGCATACGGTTCGCATGGCGCGGGTCGTTCTTGCGAACACCAGCCACCTTGGCAGACTCGGAAAGCGTCTTATAAACCGAGGCGGCGATGGCGTCGGTCGCGCTGGACCAGGTGTCGACGACCTTATTTCGGCGTTCATCCTGAGTAATCGTTCCAGCTTCGTTCTGGCGCTGGAATTCGCGGACCTTGGCGGTGGCGTCGCGAACGAGACCTTCCTTTTCCTTCGGATAGATCATGTCGCTCACACCGATCGAAATACCGGCCTTGGTGGCGACGCGGAAACCAGTCTCCTTAAGAGCATCCAGGACCGGAATCGAAGCCTCGCGGCCGCAATATTTGTAGGTCTTGAGAATAAGGTCACCGAGCTGGCCCTTCTTGACGGTCTCATTGAAGAAACCGAGCTCAGCGGGCCAGATGGTGTTGAAGATGATTCGTCCGACAGTCGTGACAATCGTGCGGCTCTTCTCATCACCATGGACGGTCTTGCGGCCGCAATCCGGGTTGGCGTAGCGCACCCAGTCATGGAGGTGCAACGACCCTTCGGCTTCCGCGAAGGAAGCTTCTGAGACGGAACCGAGCACTGGCAGGTGAGTCTTGTCGGCAGGCTTATCAGCCGGCTCAAGCGTCAGGTAATAAGAACCGAGCACGATGTCCTGGGACGGCGTGAGAATCGGCTTACCGCTCGACGGCGAGAAGATGTTGTTCGTGGACATCATCAGGAGCTTGCACTCCATGATGGCTTCCAGGGACAGCGGGACGTGAACGGCCATCTGGTCACCGTCGAAGTCCGCGTTGTAAGCGGTACAGACGAGCGGGTGAAGGCGGATGGCATCACCCTCGATGAGGATGGGTTCAAAAGCCTGGATCGACAAACGGTGGAGCGTCGGGGCGCGATTCAGGAAGACCGGGTGACCCTTGGTGACTTCTTCGAGAATATCCCAGACTTCAGGTTTCTTCTGTTCGATGTGCTTGCGGGCACCGCGGACGGTGTGGGCGAAGCCCAGTTCCTTAAGGCGGCGGATGATGAAAGGCTCGAAGAGAACGAGCGCCATCTTCTTGGGCAGACCGCACTGGTTGAGCTTGAGCTCAGGTCCGATGACGATGACGGAACGACCGGAGTAGTCGACGCGCTTTCCTAGAAGATTCTGGCGGAAGCGGCCATGCTTCCCCTTGAGCATATCGGAGATGGACTTCAGTTGACGGTCGCGGTCCTTGACCGGCTTGCCGTGACGACCGTTATCCAGGAGAGCATCGACGGCTTCCTGGAGCATGCGCATTTCATTATGGATGATGACGTCGGGCGTCTTCATCTGAATGAGCTGCTTCAGTCGGTTATTACGATTGATGACGCGACGATAGAGATCGTTAAGGTCAGAAGTGGCGAAGCGTCCGCCTTCGAGCGGTACCAGCGGACGGAGATCCGGAGGAATGACCGGCAGTACCGTCAGGATCATGTGCTCGGGGCGCTTGCCGGAAGCCAGGAAGCCCTGGATAATCTTCATGCGGCGGGCGATCTTCTTCTTAATCTGCTTGGAGCGAGTGGAGCGGAGCTGGTCGCGGAGATTCTCGACCGTGGCGGCGAGATCCATCTTCTTGAGGAGCTGCTGAAGTGCTTCGGCGCCCATGCGCGCCTTGAATGCGTCGGGTCCGTGCTGTTCCACGGCGCGGCGATAGGACTCCTCGTCGAGGAGTTCCTTTTCTTCCATGCCAGTGGCGCCCGGGTCGACGACGAGATACTTCTGGTAATAGATAACCTGCTCGAGCTGGCGGGTGGTCATGTCGAGCATCAGCGACAGACGGCTGGGCATGCTCTTCAGGAACCAAATATGAGAGACCGGAATCGCGAGGCGGATATAGCCCATGCGCTCGCGGCGGAC
>CAIRLQ010000065.1 GCA_903879465.1 uncultured Opitutia bacterium
AACCCCACCGTCAAGCGGATTTTTGCAAGGGTTTTACAGGCTGACTGGGGCTCGATCAGGGACCCACTTGGAGTCGATAACTGCCGGGGGCGAGCTGCCCTGACCAATTCACCCCAGCGGCCCAACCCAGAATCATTTTATCCAGCGTCAAATCTCCGCTGGAGTGCAGCAACGACCCTAAAGTTGCCTTTCCGAGGGAGTCTACCCCTAGAATGATCATAGAAATGCTTTTAAATGAGTTATTTTTGATTTTAATTGAATTATCTACGCCCAAGTGGGTTATTTTCCCATATAAAATCGGCTTTAATGCCCCACCTGAAGGATATACTTCGAAGTAGGCGACACGGGCGGGTACTGATTGGCTATTAATCCGCTGTGCGCCGAAAGTGGTAAAAGGCTCAGACTGGGATAAAGGAATGGCGCTGGCTACTCTGGGTACGATCGGCTCGGGAGTCCTCAAGGCAGATGCCGGACTCTTAAGTGGGTCCAACTGTAGCACGGGCTCAGATTTAGCAAAAGGAGTGTCTTCAGGCTGGCCTATCTCGCCCTGCCCTCCCCCGCCCAAACTACTCCGGGAGGGGAAGAACACCACCGAGGTATCTAATAGGACAAAGCTCTCCGTCCGGGCGTCACCAGGCGGAACAAGGTAAACGCCCCCCGCCAAGGCAGGGGCTGGCGAAACCCCGCCGGCCGTTGGGCGAAAAACCAAGAGGGTCAGGACGAAAAGGGACAGGCCAGCCAACAAAGCAGTCCGAGTAAGCGGCGGCAGGCGCCCGCCAGTCAGATTACGAAATGTCGACAAAGCCTTCATTCCTACTCTCCCGCTCTACGCTCTTCCACCGTGACGCGCGTGAATGAACCGCGCCCTTCACGGATGAAGTTGAGGATCATCACCTCTCCGGGCTTATGCTTGGAGATGGCCAGACGTAGATCGTTCCAACTATCGAAGGGCTTGCCGTCAAGGGCCACAATGATGTCGCCCATCTTAAGTCCAGCTTTAGCCGCAGCACGCCCTTCGCTTACCATCGTGATGCGCACGGCGCCAGATTTTGAAATCGAGAATTTAGTCGCCTCGGCCAAAGGGAGATCTTCGCCCAGAACTCCGATTAGTCCGCGGACGACCTTGCCCGTATTAGCCAGGTCGAGCGCGACACTGATGATAAGGTTAGCGGGAATCGAATAACCAATACCCACGCTCCCCCCGTTTTCGGACTTAATAGCGGTGTTCATACCGAGAAGACGGCCTTCAAAGTCCATCAAAGGCCCGCCGCTATTGCCCGGATTGATGGCCGCGTCCGTCTGGATGAAATCCTCAAAGACTAGGCCCATACCCTGTTTCCCAGAACGTCCGAGCGCGGAAACGATGCCCGAGGTAACCGTCATGCCCGCATCAAGCGGATTACCGATGGCAAAGACGACATCGCCCACGCGGGCTTTATCGCTATCCGCAAACTTGGCAGAAGGAAGATTACGACCGTCCACCTTCAACACGGCGATATCAGTGGTCGGATCAACCCCGAGGACCTTGGCCCGAAATTCGCGGCGGTCCTGAAGCTGGACAATCACAGTCTGGGAGACGGATTTTCCGTCGGCGCTCATCACCACATGTCGGTTGGTAATGACGTAGCCGTCAGGATGGATAATGGTACCCGATCCGAGCCCCATAGGCATGAGGGTTTCGCCCGTCTGGGAATCCTTCATGACCTTATCCGGATTGATGCGACCGCGGTAACGATTCAATACCGACTGAGGAATGACTTCTGCCGTGCGAATACTGACCACGGCCGGCATAACGCGTGCCAGCATGTCAGCGTAACTGGCGCCGGCGGCGGCGCGATTAATGGGGCGCGCATCGGTCTCAAAACCGACGCCGGCGGCGAATCCAGCGGGCGCGAGTGCAAGGAGCAGGAACAGTCGTACCATGGGAGAACTTTAGGAGTCCGCCGAGCCAATGCAAGCCGACCTCAACGAGCCATCGTAAACCCGCCACCCGGCTGCGTGGGCTCGGCCTCATCGCGATCCTTATTGAAGCGCATCGAGAACAGACGGGTCACACCCTTCTCCTGCATGGTAGCCCCAAAGATGGCATCCGCCGCTGAAACGGTACGCTTATTATGCGTGATGACCACAAACTGGGAGAAACGGGTGAACTCGCGGATGATGTCGGTGAAGCGGGCGACATTAGCATCATCGAGCGGTGCATCTAGTTCATCGAGCACGCAGAGCGGCGACGGCTTCACCATGTAGATGGCAAACAATAGCGCGACCGCGGTCATGGTGCGCTGGCCACCTGAAAGCAGTGAGATGCCGCGGAGCTTGGTGCCGGGAGGCTGGGCAATGATCTCGATGCCGCTCTCGAGCGGGTCTTCGGCCTGAACCATTGTCAGGTCGGCCGTTCCGCCCACGAAGAGGCGTTCGAAGGTGAATTTGAAATTCTTGCGCACCTGCTCAAAGGTGTCCGTGAAGAGCTTGAGCGATGTCTCATTAAGCTCATCGATGGCCTTGGTGAGTTCTTCCTTGGCCTTCCAAAGGTCGTCGCTCTGCTTTGTGAGGAAGTCATGACGATCCCGCAGAGAAGAATATTCCTCGACAGCGACCAGATTGACCGAGCCCATGCCCGACATGCGGTCGCGAAGTTCGGCGATTTCACGGACGAGCGGTGGCCAGTCCGCCGATTCTAGCGAAGCCAGCTCTTCGGCTGTCGGCTCTCCGCGGCGCACAACGGTCTTCGGAGCGGGACGAGATCCCTCTTCCTCAGGCTCTTCAAGGTCGTCAAAAGTAGCGATGCCTTCGGGTTCGCCGTCGGCGAGCCAGAGCTGCAAGCGCCAATCAACCGACGCCACATCCAGCTGATGGTCTGACTGAACTTTTTCGACAATGAAGCCGCACTGCGAAGTCTGTTCGGCGAGGGAGACTTCCAGATTCTTGAGTCGGGAATCAACCACCCGAAGACGGTCGCGATCAACGGAGAGGACGCGGTCTTCAGACTCCAGGCGTGCGTCGACTTCTGAGAGATCGGAACGGGACTGTCCGAGGGTGGTCACGCTGGATTCAATCTCCGCCGCCAGACGCGCGGAGTTTTCCTTAGCGGCGACGGAGGTCGCACGGAGTTCGCCGATTTGGCGCTCGTTGTGCTGCGCCTCCTGACGGCGGGAGATCAGGCGCGCCGAGGCCTCGGCCCGGCGAGATTCAAGGTCAGCGAGTTCGCGGCCGACGAGCTCGAGCCGTTGGCGCTGCTCGGCCAAGGAGAGCCTGACTTCACCGAGCGCGTTGCGGCGCAGCTCGGCTTCGGCACGGGAAGATTCCACCTGAGTCTCACCCGAACTAATAGTGGCACGCAATTCGGCCACCTGGGTATCTTTTGCCGTCAGCGTCTCCTGAGCGCGATCGCGGCGTTGCAGCGCCTCGGACTTGGAGTTCTCAAGTTCGTTGAGCTGGCGCTGTTCGCGGGCGATACGCTCATCCGCGGCGACGAGAGTCTGGCGGGCCGAACGTTCATCTGCCTGTGCGATGGAAAGTTCCTGGGCGGCGAACTGAGTAGCGTCGCGACACACGGCGACGTCGTTCTCATTAGCATCCATCGAGGCCTGTAAGCCGATGGCCTTTTCATTTAGGGTCGTGAGCTGATCATTTTCAGACTCCAGATTGGCGCGGACGGAGCGGATCTCGCTTTCACGCGAGAAGACTCCGGAACCGCTACCGGAAGCGGCTTTGCGCGGACGCCCCGCGTAAACGAGACCGCGACGATCGACGAGATCGCCCTCGACCGTAGCCACCAGGAAGAACTCGAAGCCGGGATTGGCCCGCCACCACTTGATGAAATCACCAAGGGAAGGACAGACGTAGCAGCCGTCGAAGAGATTCGAAACTAGGCGGGCGTGGGCCGAAGACTTCGATTCAACGGCAGAAGCGGCGGGCCTGAGCCAAGAAGGGGCGGCTGAGCCCGAGCGCGCGGCCGGCGGGGCATCTACTTGGAACACCGCACGGCCAAGCTGGCGCTCGCCCATCTTGGCAACGATGCCGGGGAGAAATTCCGCGTCTTCCAAGGCGACGGCTTCCGAGGCGGCTCCGAGGATATTCTCCAAGGCGGCGGCGACCGTCACATCGACCACCGTCACCAGATCCGCCAAAGCAGAGGCCTTGCCGGAGCGCATCTCATCGGCGAACTCACCGCGCAGGACGGCTTTGGCCGCCTCCGAGAAGCCTTCGAGACGGGATTGCATCTGCTCGAGCAGGCCGAGTTGGGCGGAAAGTTTGGCGACCTTGCGATCCTGTTCTGAAATCGTGAGCTGAAGGACGCGGAATTCGGAAAGGAAATCTCGGCCCTTCTCGGTCGTCTCCTGCTCTGCTGTACGGGCGGCCTGCAGTTCTCCGTGCCGGGAGGTTACCACCGCGCCGCACTCGGCGACTCGGCGCTCGAGACCTTCGCGCTCTTGCTTGGCCTGCGTCAACGAGGCGGAGACGTCGACATGACGAGACTGATAGCCACGCAGATCGACTTCGAGGTTAGTAACATCGCCGCGAGCACGGGTCATCTCGCCTTCAGCGATGAGAATATCCTGGCGGGCGCGGCGCAGCCGACTCTCGGCTTCAACGAGCTGGCGAGCAGCATCTTCGACCTGACTGGTTTTGTCGCGGTAAGCGGCATCGGTGGCGGAAACAGAACCAGCGGCCGTGGACTTGGCGTCGGAGCTACCCCGCAAACGCATTTCATATTCAGCGATGGCCTGTTCGGCCTCCTGGGCTTCCCGGCGAATATCACCCAGACGAGAGGCTAAATCGTCGGCGCGTAAATCTGCAGTCCGGGCCTCATTCTCAGCATTCTCCCGCGCAGTGCGAATATCAAACAGAGCCTGCTGGGACTGCTGCACGCGCTCGGCGAGTTCCGTCCGGAGAGCGCGGTTCTGCGTTAAAGCGGCCTCACGGTCGCGGAGGCCCTCCGTCAGTGCGGCGACTTCTGCGCCACACGTGGCGGCTTCGGCTTCGAGAGTAGCCACCTGGGCTCGGCGATCGCCAAACTGCTTGGCATGCCACGCCAGGTCGAGGTGAGTGAAACGATGGCGGAGGCGACGGTAGCGAAGGGCCTTCGCGGCCTGGCGGCGAAGGTTGGCAATCTGGCGACCGACTTCACTGACGACATCGGTGATGCGCGCAAGATTGGCATCGACCCCGGAAAGTTTGTTCAGAGTCTCGCGGCGTTGAGCCTTATAACGAGTGATGCCCGCCGCCTCTTCAAAAAGGTAACGGCGTTCGGCGGGGTTGGCGGAGAGGATTTGATCGATCTGTCCCTGCACCATGAAGGAGTAAGACATGCGGCCGATGCCGGTGTCCATAAACAGGCGCTGGATGTCCTTCAGCCGCGACGGCTTTCCGTTGATGAAATAGTCGCTGGCACCTTCGCGGTGCAGGCGGCGCATAACGGACACCTCAGAAAATGCCGTACCCAAATCCTTTTCACAGTCGGCGAAGATCAGTTCGACCTCGCACTGCGGCATGGGCTTACGGCGATCGGTCCCAGCAAAGATGACATCCTGCATGGCCGGAGCCCGGAGAGACTTCGCGCTCTGCTCCCCTAGCACCCAGCGGATGGCATCGACGATGTTGGACTTGCCGCAACCATTCGGACCGACAACGGCCGTGACGCCGGGCCGGAGCTCAATGCGGGTCCGGTCGGCGAAGCTCTTAAATCCGTTGGCGACGATTTCCTTGAGGTACATCGAGGGGTGAAATGGCACGATTGCCCCACCCCACCCCTGCCGCAAGCGTCTAG
>CAIRLQ010000066.1 GCA_903879465.1 uncultured Opitutia bacterium
CTAGGCCCGAACCATGGAACACGGCATCCCGCTGCCCGAAGTCCAAGCTGTTCGCGAGTCGCTTGACGGCGACTTCGAACTGCCGGCTATCAACCGGATCATGAACTAAGGTAGTGGGACGACGCACGGAGCTGATCAGCCGAGGCCAGCAAGAATGGAATGCAGCACCTTGGCGCCCGTCTGACCGGCGGCAGAGGCTTCGTAACTGACCCGGATACGGTGCAAGACCACATCCTCAGCCAATTCAAAGAGATCTTCCGGGGTGACGAAATCACGGCCATGAATGACCGCGCGAGCGCGGGCGGCATTGACGAGAGCCAGACCCGCACGCGGGCTACAGCCGAAATCAAGGTCCTTGGATTCGCGGGTACGACGAACAAGCTCAACCGAGTGGCGAAGGAATACTTCGCTTACATGGACCCCTTGAACCGCCTCCATAGCCGACACCAGGTCCTCCGCAGTTCCCACGGGGCTATTATCGATCATGTCGAAGGCCGTCCGTGGCACCGCTCCACCGTCTTCCTTGCGCAGGCCCATACCGAGCTGGCGCTGGAGAATATCCTGTTCCTCATCGCGACCGGGGTAACCCAGACGATGGAGTAACATAAACCGGTCAAGCTGAGCCTCAGGGAGTTCAAAAGTGCCGGACTGTTCGACGGGATTCTGTGTGGCGATTACGAGGAAAGGCGTAGGCAGGCGCATCGTCTGGCCGCCCAGAGTCACTTTGCGCTCCTGCATGGCTTCCAGCATGGCACCCTGCACCTTGGGCGCCGCACGATTGATTTCATCGGCAAGAAGCAGATTCGTGAAAATCGGCCCACGGTGGATACGGAAGTCGCCCGTCTTCTGATCGATAATTTCAGATCCGACGATGTCCGACGGCAGCATATCCACAGTAAACTGAATACGACGGAAATCCAAGTGGATGGCCTTGGCGACGGTATTGACGAGCAACGTCTTGGCGAGACCAGGCATACCCTGCAGGAGCAAGTGGCCGCCTGTGAGCATTGCGATCATGACGCGTTCAACGACGACGTCCTGGCCGACAACGACTTGGCCGACGCGCGTGCGCACGTCGCCAACGAATTTTTGGGCAGCCTTCACGGCCGCAGGATTAGGATGGGATGGCATAAAAGTAAGAGTTAGAGTGAATATTGGTCGATTAGCGGAGGATGCCGACCCACTTCATAGCGAGGGATTTCAGTTCGGTTTCCGACATGGAATCAACGCCGTTAAAACAAGCATGCTCGATTTTCGCAATGTCCTGTTTGATATCTATACGTTGAGCGGAACTAAGGTTCACCATATCGCTCGAGAGGATACGGCGAAGAAGAGCCACGACCGAGAAGCCATGAAGAGCCTCGGGTAACTTATAGATATCGCGGGCGCGGAGCGGGCGCGGCCCTTTGGGCTTTTTAAAGAACGCCACCGCCAGCCAGGCCAACAAGGCGGCTCCCAGACCTACGGCGACGACCAGATTCCAGGGATTCTCCGCAGACTTAAGCACCGCCTGAAGACCTGCACCGGCAGAGACCTTCACGCGATCAAGCATCACCGAAGACTTCGTCAGGGCGATCGGGTCCATGTCCTGATAAGTACGCCAAGTGGTGGTAGTCTTGGCCGCCTTCACGGTCGGGAACGGCAAATCGGTCGCCTTATCAGCAGCCCGAATAGGGTCACCGTCGAGCGTAACCTGCCAGCGACGTTCGCTGCGCGGGGCGACATTATCGGCCCAAGTATTAAGCTCCTTGACCATCAAAGGATCGATCGGGGTAATCTGGCGCACCTTGACGATATTGGTCATCGGCGAGAGATCCAAGAGGTCTTCGAGGTCCGGGACGAGTCCGGTAGCGGAAGCGGAGACATCCAGCGTCAACGAACCGTTGATGGCAAACTGACGAGTATCCAGGGTCTGAATAACCTCGATCTTCTCGGCTGGACGCGGGAGCACCGAAGTGGTCGCGACCTTGAGTAAGGTCTCAGAAGAGGTGGCAGGAATCGTGACGGGGCCACTCAGGTCGATGAAACGAAGTTCCATCTGCACGGGTGGAATCTTATCCACACTGGCGTCCTTAGCTCGGACAAGCACGTAGGCCAGCGGAGTTTCCTCCCAGCCCGGGCGATTAGTCGAGCGAGGCTTCACATCCGGCAAAGCGAAAGTGATGGAGCGAATGGTGAAGAAAGGCGAAAGCGTGTCGTTGAGAGTCTGCTCAAACTCGTCACGCGGCCCCTTGGTGTCGGCAGTTTTGCGCACCTGAACGCCACGACGCTTGGTGTTGGCGACAACCGCACCCGTATCATTGCTCAAATACTGACCAAAACGGGCCACCCGCCCCATGGCTTCGGTGTGGACGACGCTGATCACGATTCCGAACTCTTGATTAACGCCGACCGTATTCGGACCATCGACGGTGGTCTTCACCTGAATTTCGCTGAGTAATTCGTCGAGGTAATCTGAGCGCTTCTTCAGACCCAGAGTAAAAGGGTCGTTCTTGGTCACGACCAAGGCGCTGGCGAGGTAGCGATATTTGATATCTTCGTGCAGCGGGTTATTGGTATCCGTCAGACGACCGTTCAAGGTTTTCGCCAACTGGCCCATATGAAACCCCGCGGTCTTGCCGGGAAGTTTAAGCACAGCCTCACGGAGATGCGTGAGGGCGGCGCGATTGATCGGCTTGGAAGGTCGTGATCGGGTAGTTTGACAAGCGCCGGTGTGTTCGCTTGAGGCCTGTCTGGCGCCGGGGGTGGGGATTTCTTTTTAAAAAAACTGAACATTCGGCGCTGCCTAGAATCCGACTATTCTATGAAACACCTCACCATGCGC
>CAIRLQ010000067.1 GCA_903879465.1 uncultured Opitutia bacterium
TCGCGTAAGATGAGGGTTGCTTCACTGCCGTTGCCCTTGGGGAGTTCGACGAGGACGACTTGGTCGCCGACCGAAAAGCCGATGCGCCAATAGATACTGCTGTGCACCGACGGAATGCCAGCAGCGAGACGCGCGCGGGGAGAAGAGTCAGAAGGGGTGCTCATGAAGAGATTACTTGGCGATAGGAGTGAGTGGGAGATGCTCGTGCAAGAAACGGGTCATGGTCGAGTAAAGATGTCGCTTAGTATTCGTGCCTTCATCAATCGAGTGCGAGCGGTTAGGATAGGAGATCTGGGCGAAGGGCTTATTCAGGCGAACGAGCTCGTTCACCATGACTTCGCAGTTCTGGTAATGGCAGTTGTCGTCCCCTGTACCATAAGCAATCAGGAGCTTGCCTTGGAGTCCGTCCACATGAGCGATCGGTGAGCCGTCCTTAAACCCGTGCTGATTGTCGTCCGGCAGGCCCATGTACCGTTCCTGGTAGATGGTGTCGTAGAGGCGCTGGTCCGCAATGAAGGCCAAGGCCATCGAGACGCGATAGAGATCCGGGTGACGGAAAATAGCATGCAGGCTCATCGAGCCGCCACCGCTATGCCCCCAAACACCCACGCGCGCGGGGTCGAGATAGGGACGTGCCTGCAGGAGCGAACGCACGGCCGCGGCTTGGTCGGCGGGCGCGAGAATGCCAATCTGACGGTAAATACACTTGCGCCACGCACGGCCACGCGGCGAAGGGGTGCCACGGTTATCAATGCAGACCACGACATAACCCTGCTGTGCCAACATGGCATGCCAGAGGTAGTTGTCGCCCATCCAACGGTCGACGACCATGACAGCGGCAGGCTCACCATAGACGTGCACGAGCAAGGGGTAACGTTTGGCCGGGTCGAAATTCGGCGGCAAAATGCACCAAGCATCCAGGTCCGGACCGTCCGGAATCGGGATCCGCAAAAACTCCGTACGCACCGGCACCAAGGCGTCCAACTTCGCTTGCAAGGCTGCATTGCCAATCAAGGGACGGATGACGGCGTGCTCGGGGAGTCGGACGAGGTCGATGACGGGGGGACGACCAAAACGGGTATAGGTATGAAAGGCCCAATGGGCCTGCGGGTCGCAGTGATAGGCATGCGAGCCAATCTGGCCTTCCGGCGTGACGCGCTCGAGCTTGCCCGCGCCATCCAAGGCTACGCGGTAGAGGTAACGCTTCGTCGGGTCGTCCGGCGAAGCGATGAAGTACAGGTGGCCGCGTTCTTCGTCGACGCCAGCAACACTGATGACGTCGTAATCGCCAGGCGTGAGAAGTCGGGCGTCTCCGCTGGCCGCATCCACAGCGTAAAGGTGACGCCAGCCATCGCGCTCGCTCAGCCACAGGAAACGCGCCCCTCCATCGACCCAGGTCATGTCTTCCATGACTTCTACCCAGGTGTCGTCGCGGTCGGTAAAGAGGACTTCGGTCGCGCAGGTGATAGGGTCGCCCGAGATGACGTGATTGGTATTCTGGAGTCGGTTGAGCTGCTGGAA
>CAIRLQ010000068.1 GCA_903879465.1 uncultured Opitutia bacterium
CGATGACAATGTCGGCAACTCGCCAACGGCCCTTGTGGAAATTCTCAACGCCAAGGGGAAGCTCGTCGGCAGTTGGATCACCAACCTAAATCTCACCGAATCGTTTCCAGCCCAGAAGTTGACCCACGAAGGAAAGAATTATGAAGTATCGTTACGCCGGATGCGTCACTACCTACCCTTCTCCGTCCAGTTGAATAAGTTCACCCACGAAAAGTATCCAGGAACCCAGACGCCGAGAAATTTTGCGAGCAAAGTGTCCGTCATGGAAGGAAAGAGCGAATTCTCTTTCGATATCTCGATGAACCAACCACTCCGTCACGGTGGCCAAACCTTCTTTCAATCGAGCTTTGGCAGCACTAAAGACGGCAAGGACATTAGCGTGCTCCAAGTCGTCAAAAACCCCGGCTGGACCCTGCCCTACATCTCAGTTTTAATGATGTCCATCGGCCTGGTCTGGCATTTCGGCTTCTCCCTCCTTCGCTTCCTACGTGGTCGCGCCACCAAGACAACGACAGTAGCCGCCCTCGTTCTCTGTGCATTCAACGCACAGGCCGCGGAATGGGACACCCGAGAGTTCGGCAACATTCCCGTGCAGAGCGGTGGTCGCGTCGTCCCCATGGAGACGCTCGCCACAGGCTCGTTGCTACAGATGCGCTCCCGGACTTCGATCAGCCTCAATAAGATTGAACAGGTAGCCTTTGGCCAAAAACCGTCCACCTGGACCGCCGCACAAAAAGCTGAAATCGCCAAAGAACTTCCTGGCCTCGACGCCAACCTCCAGACTGCCTTGGAGAAACGCCCGGTTCGTCTCACAGGCGGTAGCATTAGCGCCCTCGACTGGTTGATTGAAGTCTCTTTCCGATCCACAATCGCGCGCCAACTCCCCACCTTCCGCGTTGAACACCCTAACGTCCTCAAGCGGGTCGGCGGCAACCCTGAGAAAAGCCTGTATGTAAGCTGGGACGGCATCCTGAAGAACAGCAAAGACCTCAGCGAAGGCGCCGAGAAAGCCCGCAACAAAGCCCAAGCAGACCGTGACACCGAAGACCGCGGGATACTTCAACTGGAAAGCGCCGCCCGGATGTATGCGACGCTCAGCATGACTTTCATCCCTGGGGACCTACCATCAGACGTCCCGCCTCGCCGTGAATATCAGGCTTGGATCAGCGCCCTCAACCGCGCCCTCACCGAGATGGGGAACAGCGGCTCGGGCAAAGCTTTCGACCCGGAACTGCAGAAGACCGTCAAGACCTTCGTCGAACGCTATCAAGATTTCGAACGCGAAGGTGCCATCGGCCTAATGCCACCAAAAGATGCAGATTCACTTGAACGCTGGGATAATCTTGGCGCCTCACTGCTTGCCGTCATCAAGGATCAAAAACTTCATAGAGCCGGCCTCGCCGAAGACGGCATCGTCACGCGATATGCCGATTTCGCCTTCGCTTGGCGCGAAGGTAATAATGACAACTGCTCCACCTTGAGCAAAGCCATCGCCGCCTCGCTCAAGGGCCCTTGGTCCGCCAAAGCCGAACGCGAAGCCTCGTTCGGGCGCTTGCAGCCCTTCTACTGGCTGCTGATTGCCTATGTCATTGTGGTACTCATGGTCTTCGGATCTTGGCTTTCCTCTGGCGAAGCTTTGCGGGCATGGGCCTACCGCCTACTCGTGGTCTGCTTCATCCTGCATACCGCGGCGCTCGGCTACCGCATGTGGCTGCATGGTCGACCGCCCGTAACCAACCTCTATTCCTCGGGTATCTTCATCGCTTGGGGTACCGTCGGCCTCGGCATCATCTTGGAACGCCTTTGGAAGAATGGCATCGGCGCCGCTGCGACCGGTATCTGCGGCTTCGTTTCGCTGATCATCGCCCACAACCTCGGTCTTTCGGGAGAAGACAATCTCGAGAGCGTCCGGGCGGTCCTCGATTCCAACTTCTGGCTTTCGACCCACGTCACCACCGTGACACTGGGCTACTCCGCGACCTTTGTCGCCGGCCTGCTCGGCACCATGCACCTGGCTCTTCGAGCTTTCAAAGCGGACTACAACTGGGGTGAGAGCGTAGCGCGCGCGGCCTACGGCATTCTAGCCTTTGCCGTCATCGCGAGCTTCATCGGCACCATGCTCGGCGGCATCTGGGCCGACCAAAGCTGGGGCCGCTTCTGGGGCTGGGATCCGAAGGAAAACGGGGCCATTCTCATTGTGCTCTGGTGCGCAATTTGCCTGCACGCCCGCTGGGGTGCCATCGTCCGGCGCGAAGGACTGATGCAGATGCTCGTCTTCGGCAACATCGTCACCAGCTGGTCCTGGTTCGGCACGAATCTTCTTGGCGTCGGCCTGCACAGCTACGGTTTCACGGAGTCTGGGTTCTTCTGGTTGATGACTTTCTGGGCTACCCAGTTTGCAGTCATTGCCCTAGGCTGGCTACCGGCTCGCTCCAAGCGCCTCGCCGCCGCATGACCGTCCCTGCCGGCTCGACCTGGTTCTGTCTCAAAGCCAAGCCCCGCCAGGAAGGCGTGGCGGTGCAGAACCTGCTCTCGATCGGCGGTATCGATATCGTCTTCCCCCGACTGCGCCGCACGCGGCGCGGTCACGAGAAGAATAAGGTCGTGATCGAGCCCCTATTCCCGGGCTATCTTTTCGTCCGCTTCGACCCAGAAGAACTCCAAGGGACGGTCCGGAGTACGCGCGGCGTGCTCCACCTCGTAACTCGCGAAGGTAAGGCAGTCGATGTCGAGCAGGCCGTGATCGATGAAATGCTCGCGCTGGGTCCAGACGGCATCCTCTCGATGCTCGACGAAGAACTCAAGGTCGGCGCTAAAGTCAGGGTCATCCGAGGCATCTTCTCGGGCTCAGAGGGCGAAGTCGTCCGACTGCATGAACCCCAGAAACGTATTGCTGTGCTCTTGGCACTCCTCGGCTCTGAGCAATCCGTAGAAATGCCGCTCGACGATGTCGAAGGCCTCCCGGATGAAGCCTGATTCAACTACCCCCTACCCATTTCAGCTATGATCGTTGATCAACTCTCCGCTTCGACTGCCTACGAATCGTTGCATCCGCTCTTCCCAAAGGCCTTTGCCTACCTACGCACGTTTGACCCCAAGACGCCCGACGGTAAATACGAACTCTTCGGCCAGGATCTCGTCGCCATCGTGCAGCGCTACCAGACGGCTACCTCGGTCGATAAGCTCTGGGAGGCCCACCAAGTCTACGGCGATATTCAGGTGGTCTACCAAGGTCTGGAACATTGCGGCCATACCGACCAGTGCACCTTGACGGTGACAAAGCCTTATATCGCTGAGAAGGACGTCGAGAAATACGCCGCGCCGACGACGCCGACCGCGTTGCTCACCCTCGGCCGGGGCAACTTCGCCATCTTCCATCCGCAGGACGGCCATCAGCCGGGCGTGCAGATCGCGGGACCAACCGAAATTCTCAAGGTAGTCATTAAGTTCCGGCTTAAGGTCTGATCGACGTCTCTAGGGAACCTTATCTGCGGAGAGAGGTCGGCTAGGCATACCCCATGCTCCCCCGCCTTACCCTCGCTTGCCTTGCGCTCCTCTGCGCTTTTTCCGCCCGCGCAGAAGACCCTGAACGCGTCCGCGATATCATCTACGCGAAGCACGACGGCGTCGCCTTGACCATGGATGTCTTCAAGCCTGCGCACCCCAACGGAGCCGGTGTGATCAAGATTATCAGCGGTGGCTGGAAATCCAACCACAACGGCATCAGTGACGGCACGTGGCCGAGCCACGGCTACACCACCTTCGTCGTCGTCCACGGCACGCAGCCCCGCTTTCAGGTCGAAGAAATCGTCGCCGATCTTAATCGCGCGGTGCGCTTCATCCGTGCCCATGCCGCCGAGTACGGCGTTGATCCACACAAGCTCGGGGTAACGGGCGGCAGCGCCGGCGGCCACCTCAGCCTCATGCTCGCCACGCGAGGCGGACCGGGCAACGCCAAGACCGGCGACCCAGTCGATGCGCTGAGCAGCCGACCCGATGCGGTAGCATGCTTCTATCCGCCGACCGACTACCTCAATTGGTTCAAACCCGGCGATAATGCCGTCGGCATCGGCAAACTCGCAGAATACGGACCCGCCTTCGGCGTGAAAGCGCAGACCGCGGAAGGTCGAGCAACCCTCGGTCGCGAAGTTTCGCCAATCTACTGGGCCCACAAGGAACAGCCGCCGATTTATATCGTTCATGGCGATGCCGATCCGGGCGTCTCCATCACGCAGTCGCTACGTTTCCTAGCCAAATGCCACGAACTCGGGGCGACCTGCGAAGTCCTGATCCGCAAGGGTGCCGGCCACGGCGGCTGGGCCGAAATCCCTCAGGATACCGTGCGGATGTCGGAATGGTTCGACCTCCAGCTGCTCGGTAAGACCCCGGCCCAGCCGTTCAACTTCGACCAGTCGGCGCTGCCCAGCACGCCTGCGCCGAAGAAAACCGCCGCCCCCAAGAAGTAATCCCGGCTTGCGAGCCCTCACCTTCATATAAGAAATATCACCATGCCCCGCTCCCTCCCCCTTCTCCTGGCCCTCGTCGTCGCCCTCACGGCCGGCGCTCAGGACATCGCCCGCACCGCGGACGTCATCTACACCAAGCACGACGGCGTCGCCCTCACCATGGATATCTTTACGCCCGCTAAACCCAACGGCGCCGCGATTGTGAAGATCATCAGCGGTGGGTGGAATTCTAACCACAAGGGTATTAGCGACGGCGGCTGGACCAAGTACGGGTACACGACCTTTGTCGTCGTCCACGGCACCCAACCTCGCTTCCATATCGATGAAATCGTCGGTGATCTGCAGCGCTCGGTGCGCTTCATCCGTGCCAACGCCCAAAAATTTGGTATCGACCCCAATAAAATCGGCGTCACTGGCGGTAGCGCCGGCGGCCACCTTAGTCTCATGCTCGCCACGCGCGTTACCCCGTCCAACGAAAAAGCCGTCGACCCAGTCGACCGCGTGAGCTCGGAAGTCAATGCCGTTGCCTGTTACTTTCCGCCGGTAGATTTTCTCAACTGGGCCAAGGAAGGCGACAGCAAGGAAGGCATTGGCCCACTGACCACGCGCGCCCCGGCATTCGGTACGATTGTTGAGACCGCCGAAGGTCGTGAGCGTGCCGGCCATGAGCTTTCACCCTTCTATTGGATCAACGCCAAGCAGCCCCCCGTCTACATCGTCCAAGGTGATGCCGACCCGCTCGTGCCTTACAGCCAGGCACTGCGCTTCCTCGCCAAGGCTAAGGAAGTCGGCGCCAAGGCCGAAGTCCTGATTCGCCTCGGCGGCGGCCACGGCGGCTGGATCGAGATGGCCGATGACAATATCCGTATGGCGGAATGGTTCGACCTGCAGCTTCTCGGCAAGCAGCCCGCCCTGCCCTTTAATTACGCCAGTTCGAAGCTGCCTAGCACCCCCTCGCCCAAGAAAGCTCCCGCGGCGTCGAAGAAGTAAGGCGACCACACAAGGTTTACGCTGGCGAAGAGTGTCCACCGTTTCCATAAAGACGGCATGGCTCAACCTTGCCGCCTGATTCTGGCCCTCGACGTCGAAACGAAGGAGGAAGCGTTGGCCTTGGCGCGTCCGCTGGCTGGCAATCTAGCCTGGGTCAAACTCGGCCTTCAGTTATTCACCCGCCACGGCCCGGGCATTGTTGATGAATTCCACGCCCTCGGCTTCAAAGTCTTCCTCGACCTGAAGTTCCACGATATCCCCAATACGGTTTCTTCAGCGATCAAGAGCCTGAAAGGTCGCCCTTGCTCTCTCCTCACCATCCACGCCTGCGGCGGACCCGAGATGATCGCCCGCGCCGCCGAAGCGGCGAATGCGACCTTGCCTGATTGCACCGTCCTCGGGGTCACCGTCCTGACTTCCATGGACCAGGCGCAACTCTCCAAGACTGGGGTCGCCCGCACGCCCGAGGAACAAGTCCGCCTGCTCGGTAAAATGGCGATTCAATCCGGCATCGGCGGCCTGGTCTGCTCTCCACTCGAACTTCCCATCCTCCGTCAAGACCTTGGAGCAGGCCCTGTTTTGGTGACACCCGGAATCCGCTACCCTGATGCCGCCAGCGATGACCAGAATCGCGTCATGACGCCCGCCCAAGCCGCGGCCGCTGGCGCGAGCTTCATCGTTGTCGGACGACCCATTCTCAAAGCCAAGGATCCTGCCGCCGAGACGTTCCGTATCCGCCGAGACATCGGCGAAATCTCATGAGCGCGGGCGACGACATCCTCGTGCTACTCGCCGCGGGTTCCGCACGGCGCATGCAGGCAGTCGTCGACGACAAAATCACCGCGCTCCTCGCTGGAAAACCGGTCTTACTTCATTCCCTGCAGACTTTTCTCAGCACCGCACTCATCGGTCGCGTCGTAATCACCTATCGCGACGAGCTGCAGCTGACGAAAATTAAAGCGGTGCTCGCAGCCCATTCGCTTGGCACGACCCCTATCAATTTCATCCCCGGCGGAGAATCCCGCCAAGACTCGGTGCTCGCCGCCTTGCAAAGCTGCGAAGGCCACCTGGGGCTTGTCCATATCCATGATGGTGCCCGGCCGCTGGTATCCGCCGAAGCCATCCACAAAGTACGCGCGCGGGCCCTGGAAACCGGTGCCGCGATTCTGGCTGGACGGGCCGCCGACACCGTGAAAATCGCCAAGGCTCATTCCACCTCCGTGGAGACATCGCCGGATCGCGGTCTGGTCTGGACCGCCGAAACCCCGCAAGTATTCCGGACGGCCATTGTACTTAAGGCCTATCGGAAGGTCGCCGAGTTACAGCGCAAAGTCACCGATGATAGCTCCGCCGTGGAGTTCGTCGGACAAGATGTTTCCCTCGTGGAGAATCCCTCCGTGAACCTCAAGCTCACTCGGCCTGCGGATTTCGTCCTAGCCGAGGCGATCCTGAAGACGCGGTAAGCTGGCTTAGAAGCCCGCCGCCCGCAGCGCCACATCCAACTTCGTCTGGAATTCGGCAATGTCAGGCTGAGTCGGACGATATCCCGTCACGCGTGCGACCATGCCCGGCTGACCCTGATGATCAATATACCAATCGGCGATCTGACCGTCCGAGAAAGTGACCTTGCCGCTCACCATCGCATGCGGTTGGGCGATTGTGTCGACTTCGACCGTCACGGCACCCGCGGCGGTTGGAGCGGCGGCGGGCGGATCAGCAGCCTCTTCGACTACTGGCTCTTCGGCCTTCTTCGGCTCTTCCTTCTCCACCAGGGCGAGATTCAAATCGTCAACCAGGAAGCGAACGTCCATGTAGGTCATCGAGACGCTCAGTTCCGTGGACAGACGTTCTTGGATCTGTGAAAGCGTGGCTCCATCGGTCACCCATTGGGAAACCTTGGAGATTTGTGAGGGAGTCAGGCGAGCCATGGCCTCAAACTGTGGGACTGCCGCTGATTTTTCAAGCGTCCCCTCGCTTATTCATTGGAAAAAATCGGGCTGACCGCCAACTTGGTGTCATGCAGTCCGACATTCGTTGGCTTAAATGCGGAGACTTCGTCGACATCGTCTACGAGAAGGCCGACGGCATGGCTCGCGTAACCATCAATCGGCCCCACCGTCGCAACGCCTTCACGCCAGACACGATCGCCGAGATGCTCAAGGCCTTCAATGACGCCCGCGACGACGCCTCTATCGGCGTCGTACTCCTGCGCGGAGCTAACCCCCAGCATGACGGCAAGTTCGCCTTCTGTGCTGGCGGCGACCAGAAAATCCGGGGCGACAAGCAAGGTGGCTACGTTGGTAATGATGGCGTACCGAGGCTCAACGTCCTCGACCTCCAGCGTCTCATCCGCTCGATGCCCAAAGTCGTCATCGCCCTCGTAGCCGGCTTCGCCATCGGCGGTGGTCATGTGCTTCACGTCATCTGCGATCTCACCATCGCCGCTGATAACGCCGTCTTCGGCCAGACTGGACCGACCGTCGGTAGCTTCGACGGAGGCTTCGGCGCCTCGTATCTGGCCCGTATCGTGGGTCAGAAAAAAGCCCGCGAGATCTGGTATCTCTGTCGCCAGTACGGCGCCAACGAAGCCCTCGAAATGGGCCTCGTGAACACCGTCGTGCCTTATGCACAACTCGACGCTGAAGGCGTGAAGTGGGCGCAGGAAATCCTCACCAAGAGCCCGCTTGCAATCCGTTGCCTGAAGTCCGCCTTTAACGCGGAACTCGACGGCCAGGCCGGCATCCAAGAACTCTCCGGTAACGCCACCTTGCTCTATTATCTTTCCGAAGAAGGCGACGAAGGACGCAAAGCCTGGAATGAGAAACGTCCGCCTAACTTCCGAAAATTCCCTTGGCTCCCATAAATCCGATACGCGTCACCGAACGGGCACAAAAACTCGCTGCGGAGGTACTCCGCCCAGGCGACATCGCCGTGGACGGAACTGCTGGCAAAGGTCGCGATACCGCTTTCCTCGCCCAATGCGTGGGCCCCGGCGGACACGTCCATTCATTCGATATTCAAGCTGGGGCGATCGATTCCACACGCAATCTCCTGACTGTCGCCGGCCTACTGCCCCGCGTGTCGCTCCATCTCCGCAGCCATTCCGAGCTGGCACAGGTGCTCACCCCGACCCAACACGGCAAGATTGGGGCCGTGCTCTTCAATCTCGGCTACCTGCCAGGCGGCGACACCTCGGTTATCACTCAGCCGGAGACGACCCGACTGGCGCTCAATGCCGCTTATGAAAACCTCCGTGCCGAAGGACGGATCATCTGCGTCGCTTACACTGGTCACCCCGGCGGACCGGCCGAATCCGACGTCGTCCTGGCCTTCGCGGAAGCACACGGTCAAGCTGGGCATGCCATTGAGAAAATCGGCTACTATCCGAATCCAGGGAAACCTTGGATTCTGGTGGTAAACAAGCCCGCAGCTTGAATCGACGACACGAGCCCACACAGTGCATCCGATGAACGAACGGCAACGAATCATCGTGACTGGAGCTTCTGGACTCATTGGGACCGCGCTCTGCCGTCGACTCGATACCCTCGGATACGAGGTCGTCGCCTACCGTTCGCGCCATGACGGCACCCATGGCATGAATCAGGCGAACAGGACGATTGATAAACAAGGATTAGAGGGTGCGTTCGCCATCATTCATCTTGCTGGCGAGAGCATCGCCCAACGATGGACGCCCCCAGCCCGCGAACGCATCCTCAACAGCCGTCGAGAGAACACCTTATTGCTCGCCAGCGCCCTTGCTGGACTCACGCATAAACCCGAAGTCTTCATTTCGATGTCGGGTATCAACCGCTATGGACTGCGCCGCACGGAGACCCTGACCGAGGAATCCGCGCCCATGGTCGACGGATTTCTTCCCGCCGTGACCGAAGCCTGGGAGAATGCGACCCAGCCGGCTCTTCTGGCAGGCATTCGGACCGTCTTACTGCGTACCGCCATGGTGCTCTCACGCCACCAAGGCGGACTCAGCAAGATGCTCCCCGCCTTCCGGCTCGGGCTCGGCGGCCCGATTGGCGGGGGCCGCCAGCGGCTTAGCTGGATAGGCCTGGCTGACCTCGTCGAACTGATTGTATGGAGCCTACGTAACCCCTCCATCCATGGTCCCCTCAATGCGGTCAGTCCTCAGCCCTTGGCCCAAGCCGAGTTCGCGCGTCAACTAGGCGCAGCCCTCGGACGCCCCGCGTGCCTACCCCTGCCCGCCTGGGCCATATCATTCTTATTTGGGTCCATGGGTCGGGAGACCATCCTCAGCGACCTAGCCGCGACCCCCGCGGTGGCTCTGGCCAACGGCTTCCGCTTCACGACGCCCGACCTACCGGCCGCCCTCGCCGCCGCATTGCGTGAATGATTTTGGATTGAAGCAGGCTGGGCGGCGAAAGATTGTCCCGCCATGGCTCGCGTCGCTTTCGTCTTTCTAGTCCTCCTGCTCGCCGGTTGCGACGACAACTCCCGGTCCGATTCCCGCACGCTCGACGTCGAAGATCCGGAATTCCGCCAAGGCCAGAGTTTCCATAAGCAAGGTGAGACCCGGAAGGCCCTCGAGTGCTACCTCAAGGTCATCGATAAACGTAAGGATGCGGCCGAATCCCATCTTGAGGCTGGCCGAATGTATCTCGAACTCCAAGACCCGCTCCCGGCGATCTATCATTTCAATCAGTTCATCCGCATGAAGCCGGCATCCGACCAAGCGTCGATGGTGCGCGGTATGGTCCGCACGGCAGAGAAACAATTTATGCAGCAACTGCCAGGCCGGCCCATGGAGCCCGATGCCATCGGCAGCGTCGATGTGACGACGCAACTCCGCCGCCTGCAGGCCGAAAATGATAAACTAAAGCGCGAGATTACGGATCTGAGCCGCAACCAGCGACCGTCCGAGACCAAGACCGTCGCCGGGCCGGCGGCCGTGAATGCGGTACCCGATCCACGCGCCTCGCAGGCCACCAAATCTGGACGCTTCCGTCCATACACCATTGCGAAAGGCGATACACTTTCGACTATCTCGCGAAAAATGTTTAACGACGGAAACCACGTACAAGCCATCTTTAACGCCAATCGCGACAAGATGACTTCGCCGGACAGTTTGCCTAAGATCGGGACCGTCATCCTGATTCCGGAATAAACCATGCGCCTAACCCGCATCCGGGCGGCGGATTTCCGCAACTTGACCTTCGCGGACGTCTCCACCGATGCCCCGCGAGTCTTCCTGCTTGGCGAGAACGGCCAAGGAAAGACTAACCTGCTCGAGGCCGCCGCTTTGGTCTCCTCCTTTCGCTCGTTCCGTACAACCGAGATTTCCCCGCTGATCCGCGCAGGTTGCACCGAAGCCCGACTGCGACTCGATGTCCGTCAGTCAGATTCCGAACTCGCAGAAATCGAAATTCGCCTCGCCAAGGGCTCGCGTAAAGCCCTGCTCAACGGCAACCCCGTCACTTCAGTCGCCCAACATCTCGGACAATTTCCGACGATTATCTTCTGTTCAGATGACCTCCGACTCGTCCGCGGCTCACCCTCGAATCGTCGTCGCTGGCTGGATGCCGCCATTGGCGGCACTGACGCAACCTATCTCACCGCAGTCCGAGATTACAGTCGAGCGCTTGAAGGTCGCAATGCCCTACTGAAAGCCGAACAAAGATCCGACGAAGAACTTCGGGCCTTCGAGAAAGCCATGATCGCCCCTGGCCGAACCATCGCGGAAATCCGTAACAAGGTCCTGCCCGAACTTGCGGAGACCTTGCGCCAAGCTTGCGCTCGTGCGGGCTTCCCCGACAAAGGGGCGGACCTCGTGTATCAACCCGACACTCCCGCGGATCAAATCGCCGATGTCTGGCTCAAGATGCGCACCGCCGATCTAGCCGCCGGGACAACTCTCCGCGGACCGCAGCGCGATGACTTCGGCATGTTATTCGGTGGACAAGAGGCGTGCGACTATGCCTCCGAAGGACAACAGCGGCTCCTGGTTCTCGCCCTCTGCCTGGCCCGCCTTCAGCGAGACACCCTGCGGGCCCCGACGCCGCCGATCATCCTGGCGGACGATGTTCTGGGCGAATTAGACGATATTCGGCGAAGGGCATTCTGGGCGGAAGTCGGGGACTCCCATCAAGTTATCGCGACAGGCACCGTTCCCCCTCCCTCGGGAGACTGGCTAACCTACCGGGTAGCCGGGGGGGGCTACCTGCAGACCTGATTTTGGCGTTGTTTTATAGGCAATCGAACCCTTGGATACGCGGATGAAGGACTTTCTTCTCTACGCCTCCGTGGTGGCCCTCTTCCTCGTCTGCATCTTGGTCGTAGTGATCATCTTGATGCAGCGTCCCAGTGCCAACGCGGGCATGGGCTCGGCTCTCGGCGGCGGTGCCGCAGAAACCGTCTTCGGCGGCGAATCCGCTAACGTCCTCTCGAAGATGACCACCTTCCTGACTGTTACCCTGTTTGTCCTCAGCTTCGGCCTCTACCTCGGTTTTGTCGCCCGTGAGCGCAAAACCCCGACCGCTCTGGGTGCTTCCGAGACCGCCCCCGCTTCCGCTGTTCCGGCGACCGCTCCCGTTTCTGCACCATCTGCAACCGCCACCGCACCTGCGCCTGCCAAGGCCACGACCCCAGTTGTAGCAGTGCCTGCCGCCAAGCCGGCCTCGACCCCTGCCGCCGTCCCCCCTGCCGCCACTCCTGCCAACAAGGTGGAGACGACCAAGCCCGCCGCTCCGGACGCGGCAAAGTAAATCTTGGTGAGACTCGCCCTGCTCAGCCTTTCCGTCTGCTGGGTAGCGTGCCAGTTCGCTATCACTTCCTTTGCCCAGTCGAGAGATGGGGACGATGATTATGCGAGCCTGAG
>CAIRLQ010000069.1 GCA_903879465.1 uncultured Opitutia bacterium
GAATTCCGCTCGGCGCAGACCTGCTGCGGTCAGCCGTCGTTTAATTCCGGACAATGGGACGTGGCTCGTGAAGCGGCGGTCCGAGCGCTGGAGGTTTTCCGTGGCGCGGAGGTCGTCGTGGGCCCTTCGGGTTCCTGCGTCGCCATGATGCGCAACTTCTATCCTGAGTTGCTGAAGGGTACGCCCTATGCCGCGGAAGCCGATGATTTGGCGGCCCGCACTTTTGAGTTCACTGAATTCCTGGTCAAGAAACTCGGCATTACCGATGTCGGAGCGAAGTTCGCGAAGAAAGTGACTTATCACGATGGTTGCCATGCGCTCCGCGAACTCCGCTTGAAGGAGGAGCCCCGTCAGCTCCTTCGCGCGGTCCAAGGGCTTGAGCTCATCGAGACCGATGAAGCAGAGACTTGCTGCGGCTTCGGCGGCTTATTCTCCGCCAAGTTCCCGATGATCTCCACCGCCATGGTCCAAGTCAAAGGCGGTGCTTTGGCGCGGACTGGCGCCGATTTCGTCGTCTCTTCCGACCCCTCCTGCCTGCTGCAAATCGGTGGTTGGCTCTCGCGCGAGGGTAAGCCGATTCTCCCTCTGCATATCGCCGAAGTCTTGGCCAACGACGCCTGATCATGGCCGACGCCAAAGACATTTTTCTGAAGGACGCCACGGTCAACGCTGCGGACGGTGATCAGCGGGCCTTCATCAGCAAAGCCCTGGGTGGATATTACACCAATCGCGACCTTCAGAAAGCTCGCTACCGTGACTGGGAGCGAGCCCGGGATGCCGCCTCGATGGCCAAGTGGAGCGCAGTGAATGACCTTGCGAATGTCCTGGAGAAATTCGTCACCAATTTCGAGCGCAACGGCGGTGTGGTCCATTGGGCGCGTGATGCGGCCGAAGCCCGGACCATCATCTTGAAGATTGCCGAGGACGCCAAGGCCAAGGCTATCGTTAAGTCAAAATGCATGACATCTGAGGAGATTCACCTCAACGATGCCTTGGAGAAAGCCGGCTACGGCGTCGTCGAAAGCGACTTGGGCGAGTTCATTCAGCAGCTGCGCGGCGAAGCCCCCTACCATTTTGTTTTTCCGTGCATGCACGTGAAACGTGAGGCCATCAGCGAGCTTTTCACCAAGCACCTTGGCACCGCTCCGACGGACAGCCCCGAAGAATTGACGATGATTGCGCGCCGGCATCTGCGCCAGTTATACATCGACGCCGATATCGGCATTACTGGGGCGAATTTCCTGGTCGCGGAGACTGGTCAGATTTCCATCACCGAAAATGAGGGTAACGCACGTCTCACCGCCGCACTTCCCCGCATTCATATCGCTTTGTCGGGTATCGAGAAGGTCGTGAACCATCTCGATGATCTTTCGGTTCTGCTGCCGATGCTGGCTACTGCTGGAGCCGGTCAGCCCATGACCTGTTACAATACCCTATATGCGGGGCCGCGTAAGCCCGGCGAGTGCGATGGCCCTGAACAGTTTCACATCATCCTGCTGGATAATGCGCGTACGCGCCTGCTCGCTGATCCTGAGCAGCGTGACGCACTTCACTGCATTCGCTGCGGTGCCTGTCTCAACGTCTGCCCGATTTTCAAGAACATCGGCGGCCTAGCGTATGGCACGACCTATCAAGGTCCGATTGGCTCGGTGATCACGCCTCACCTCCGCGGGCTCAAGCAGTGGAATCATTTATCGGGCGCCTCTTCGCTCTGCGGGGCCTGCACAGACGCCTGTCCCGTGCGCATCGATCTGCATCATCACCTGCTCCATAACCGTCGCAACGCTGCCAAGGAATCTCCGACGCTCTTTGATCGTGTCTTCCATAACGGCTTCAACTTCGTGATCAAACGCCCCTGGCTCTTTGCCGTCGGCGGTCGCCTCTTCCGAGCGACCTTGCCTTTGTTGCAGAAGTTACCGCTCCCCTACATGTCGTCGTGGATGAAGACCCGCGATCTGCCCAAAGCCCCCGCCAAATCCTTTCGTGATGAATGGAAAACCCAGGAAAATGTCTGACGCCCGCTCTGATATTTTCGCCCGCATCCGCGAGGCCCTCAAGGTCAAGGCTCCGCGCCCGCATCTCAAGGCCGAAACCTCCTCGCCGAAGACTTCTGTCGCGGCTAAGCCCTGGTTGCCCGACGGTGGCGAGTCAGTCGAGGCGAGCCTGCAGATTCTTTCGGAGCAGCTGGCTAAGCTCAAAGCCGTGTTGATCCGCGTTCCGGATCATGTCTCCGCCGCCCGTGCTCTGGCAGATTTAGTAGCCCAGAAGTCCTGGAAGAAAGTCGCTTACCACGGCCATCCGATAATTCAACCGCTGGTGGCGTCCCTGCCCTGCGAAGCCTGGGAGGCTGATAAGAGTTTCGATAAGCAACGCTTGGAAGGTTGCGATGCCGGTTTGACGACATGTGAATCTATCGTCGCTCAGCTCGGTTCCATCCTCGTTTCGAGTCAGAGCTCGGGCGGTCGAGCGCTTTCGGTTCTTCCGCATGCCCATGTCGTCATCGCTGAGGTTTCCCAGGTGGTTCCAGATCTCGGAACTTCGCTCGCTCTGGCTAAAGCGCGTCATGGCGACACCATGCCGAGCATGCTTTCCTATATTACCGGTCCGAGTCGCACGGGTGACATCGAACGAATTCTTGTCCTAGGCGCGCATGGCCCTAAGGAACTCTTCCTGATTTTAGTGGGCTGACTTTTCTTCATGAGCCCGCCTCGCCTTCAGTTTCTTTCCGTGCTTTTGGCGGTTGGGCTGCATGGTGCGGAAGTAACGCCCGAGAAATGGTCAGGCGGTCTGAATGTCCCCGACCCTGTCGCCTGTACCGTCGACGAATATGGTAACGTCTACGTCACTTCGACGACTCGACGTAAGGCTGGCGATGTAGATATCCGCGAGCATCCGCTCTGGATACCTTACGATGTTGCCCTGACTTCCCCCGAAGAAAAGTTAGCCTTCTTTCAGCGCGAATTGGCTCCCGGGAAGATGCGCACGCCCAAGGGTGGAATCAAGGATTTCAATGGCGATGGGGTAATCGATTGGAAGGACTTAGGTTTCAATAAGGATAAAGTGTATAAATTGACAGACACCAAGGGCGTTGGGGTCGCCGATAAGCTCACGGTCTTTGCCGAGGGTTTCAATCAGCCCAACGCTGGCATCGCCGCTGGAATCCTTTATTTCGACGGCTGGGTTTATGTGACTGCCTTGCCGAATCTCTATCGGCTCAAGGATGTGGATGGCGATGGAGTCGCTGACGTCCAGGAAGTCGTCGCCAGCGGCTTCGGTTGTCACATCGCGTACGCTGGTCATGATATGCACGGTCTTCGGCTCGGGCCCGATGGGCGCATCTACTGGACTATCGGCGACAAGGGGCTGAATGTCGTCAGCAAGGAAGGTAAGCGTTTCTATTATCCGCACACGGGTGCCGTCCTGCGCTGCGAGCCCGATGGGAAGAACTTCGAGGTCTTCGCCCATGGGGTCCGTAACATCCAAGAGATTGCTTTCGATGATTTCGGAAACGTCATCGGGGTCGACAACGACGCAGATCAGCCGAAGGAACGCGAGCGATTGGTCTATCTTCTAGAGGGTTCTGACTCTGGCTGGCGCTGTCAGCATCAGTATATGAAATCGGAGAGTCGCTGGATGAAGGAGAATATGTGGTTGCCCGCCGGGCAGTCTGAACAGCCGCTCTTCATCACTTCGCCAATCGCGAATTACTCGGACGGTCCCAGTGGTTTTCTCCATGAACCTGGCCATGCCTTAGACGGCACCCTGCGTCATCATTTCTTTCTGAATCAGTTCCCCAAAGGCAAGATGGATGCCTTCACCCTCGAGCAAGACAAAGACACCTTCAAGATGGCCGGACTGCGGACGGTGAGTAGCGATAAGATGCTTATCGGCATGGCGTGGGGAACGGATGGGCGCGCTTACTCCGTCGATTGGATGGGCGGTTATCCGCTCAAGCAAAAAGGTGCGGTATGGCGGATGGAGGTGGCTCCGCACACTGATTCGACTTCTGAGCAATTTCTCTCGAAGCCTTTCGATGTTTCCTGCCCGAAGGAAGACTTGCTTCGATTGCTGGGGCATCGTGATCAGCGTGTTCGCGTTAATGCCTCGATCCGCCTCGATCGTATGTCGGCATGGGATGACATGTTGAGCGTGGCGTTGAATCCGAAGGCCGAGCAGTTACAAAGGATACATGCCATTTGGGGTTTCGGCATGGGTATACGCCACGGACAATCTAGCGGTTTAGGTGAGCGCTTGGGGCCGCTCCTTGATGATGCGGACATGGAGATTAGGGTGCAGACCTTGAAAGTGCTCAGTGAAACAAAGGTCGGCGATATGCTGGCCGCTCGGATCATCGACCAACTTACGCAGACGAACCTCCGGGTGCGCACCCAAGCAGGTCTCACCTTGGGTAAACTGGGGGTTCGCACCTCCGCCGAAAAATTCCTCCGCGACCCTAAGGTGGACTTGGCGTTTCCCTGGCTGCGTCACGGCTTGGTGTCCGGTCTGGCCGGCACTCAGTCTGCCGAGGCCTTACTGGCTATGGCGGCGAATTCCGACGACGCTATCGCTACTTTTGCGACGCTAGCCTTGGCTCGTCAGAAATCTCCGTTACTCGGAAAATTACTCAAGCATTCCTGCAAGGAAGTCGTCAACGAAGCGGCCCGTGCGATCCATGACGATGAAGGCATTCCGGCGGCTTCCTCCGCCCTTGCGTCGGCCTGGACTCCGGCTCTTCCGTTTCAAGCCGCCCGTCGCGCCCTGAATGCCAATCTGCGGGAAGGGACGGTCGCCGCCGCCGAACGGCTGGCCCGCAGTTATTTCCAGATGGCAGACGATGCCGTACTGCGTCCGGCCGCGCTGCGCCACCTGGTGAATTTCGATCTTCCTCCCGTCCTTGATCTCGTGGATGGGACGGCCAAACAATACGCCCCGCGGGATAAATCAGCTCTAGCTGACATGCTGCGCGGTCACCAGACGGAGTTTCTTAAAATCCAGAAACCCGAAGAGCGTGCCTTAGCCTTGGAGCTCATGGTTAAATATGAATTAGATATCCCCTTTGATGTCCTGATGGCATTAGCTCAGAATCTGAAAGCAAGCCCGACCGTCCGCCTGCAGACCCTCCGTCTCCTCGGGGCCAAGAAAGTTGAGCCAGATGCCATTCTGCAGACCCTGCAAAAAGCCGCGGGCGAAGGTAATCCCTCCGAAGTGCGCATTGAAGCGATGAACCAGTTATTCGTCCGTCATCTCGGCGTCGCCATGCGTCTTGCGGGTGAGATCATTGATTCCAAGTCCGCCAAGATTCCGGAAAAGCAGGCCGTAGTCTCTTTGCTTCGCGCCAGTCAGGATCCGGCTTCCGTGAAACTCGTCTGGGGGCTGCTGGACCGTTTGAACAACCGCAAGCTCGATGCGGGCCTGAAACTTGAGGTCTATCAATTGGCAAACGATTCCCCCCAGGCAGCGGTGAAGGAAGGCCTGCAGAAGTATCTCGCGGCGGCCAACAAGTCTGGTTTGCGCATGGCTTCACCCGGGCTTCCGTACGAATTACTACAGGAGGGGGGCGACGCTTTTCGCGGCCGCGAAATTATCACCGGTAATCTGGCTGCTAATTGTGTCGCCTGTCATCGCATCGATTCCGACGAAGGCAGTCAGGTCGGACCCCTGCTTCGCAACATCGGCTCAATCCGTACTAAGGCCGAGCTTACCGAGTCCTTGGTCGAGCCTTCCGCCGTCATCGTACCTGGGTTTGGCTTAGAGACGCTGACTTTGAAAGATGGTTCTACGCTGAGCGGTAACGTGGCCAAAGAAGACGCTAAGTCGCTCGAGCTTCGTCTGTCGGACGGAAAGGTCGTGAAACTCAAGGCTTCCCAGGTGTCCGCGCGCACAAAGCCTGTTTCCATCATGCCGCCGATGCTTGGTATCCTCACGCCCGCAGAAATCCGAGATGTGGTGGCCTACCTGTCTACCTTGAAGCCCAAGGCGCCGAAGTCGAAGGATGCTCAGCCTAAGGAGCTTAAGTATAAGAAGTAAGCCGCGCTGGAATGAAGGGTTGTGTAGGAAGTTTCTAATGATGATATGACGTCATGTCGCCAAAGTTAGTTGATGAAATCTGCCTCTTGAAATGACCCTGCCCTCTTCAGGCCTCATCGAGCTCCGTTTATCCCATGCTGGGCAGCTCTTCAATACCATGGATCCCTCGCCTTTCCATGAGCGCGATCTGGACCATGATGCGGAGGAGTTCATCGTCGGATGGGCGCGTGAGCACGACTCCTTGAGCGAGTTGAAGGTGCAGGTCGTCTTGCCCGGTCCTGCCGACCCGGTAGTGGCCGCGCAGATTGCCGAATCCATCCGACACTATTTTGACTACCGGTCGCGGATGACTGGAAGAGACCTTCAGGAGTTGTTCCGGGAAGGCCGTACGACCTTGGCCATCGGACTGGTCTTTCTGGCGGGTACCCTTGCGCTGCGCAGCCTGGTTCCGGCTGACCATCCTTGGTGGAGCTGGATACGCGAGGGATTGACCATTTGCGGCTGGGTGGGGCTCTGGAAGCCTATTGATATCATGCTCTATCGTTGGTGGCCGCTACGACGGCAGCAGGGCCTGCAAAGGCGCCTTTCCAAGGCCTTGGTGGTGGTGGTCTCCGAGGCCGTAACTGCTCCTCGCTAATCTGTTGGTTAGGCTGGGCTACTAGCCGCCCTAAATTACCAATTTTTTACAGTGAGGCATTGACAGTAGGGGGGCATGCCCCAATCCCAAACCTCTCACATGCAGAATTTTGCGAGCCAGTGCCTGGACCAGACCAAGGCCCTCCTCAAACTCAACTTCTACGCTCTTTCTTCAGACGGCTCCGTCATGCCAGTCGAAGGAGAGGTTTCTCGTGCCGACGAGCCTGGTCATGCGGCCTTGGCTTTCGGCGAATACTTTCGGGCCACCGGCGAGCTCGCCATGGATCGTCAGAATATCCCCCAGATTGTGGCCCGCTCCATCACCGCTCAGGTCAAGACGAGCAAGGGTTCGGATAATGGAATGGCTTTCGCCTGTCTCGGCTTGTTGGCTTTCGGACCGACTCGTGAGCGCAATCCCGTCTGGGAACTACTCGATGAGCCGACCCGGGCGCTGATCGATGAGCGTTTAGCGGTGGAGCATGATCACCATGACCATGTCCAAGCTTTTGACATCGCCAAGGCGGTCTGTCGCTTCTCCTTCGGCCTGACCAAGAAAGATGAAACCGGCCCGCTCGTTGACCGGTTCATGGATCGCATCGCGGCCGCTTCCACTGGCGGTTTTCACGACGAGGCATCCAAGGCCGCCAACCCCGAGAATTTCGGTGGCGTGTTTGATCTCTACGGCGTTGTCTCGCTCATCTTCATCCGCCAGTCGCTGCAACTGCACGCCAATATCCAGCTCCGAGATTCTAAGCTCCCCAAAATCCGCGCGCTGGCGGAGAAGTATATCCGCGTGATCATGGATACGGTGCGCGACGACGGGCTCGGTTGGTGTTACGGCCGCGGCATCGGGGCCTACGGTCAGATGCATTGCATTACCCTGCTGTTGCAGGCCCTCCGTGATCGCTGGGTGCCGGTCGACAAGGAGCCCCTCGCCCGCGACCTAGTGCGCCGGCTTTACGCCAACTTCTTCACCACATTCTTCGACGCCGAACACGGGATGATTGTTATCCGCGACGCCGAACGCGACACGATTGCCGGGCATACTACGCGGATGGCGAATTTTGACGCCGCCCGTTATCTCTCCCAGTGGTCCCGCCTCGCGAAGACCATCGGTGGCTCGCTCGAGGTCGTGAAGCCGGCCAACCGCCAGCCAGTCTGCCGTTATTTTTCTTACGATAAATCCCCCCGCAAGGAACAAGGACTGCTTTCGTACATGGATCCGACTTCCGGCCTCCATGTGATTTTGCCGTTGGTCTCCGCCGGGGCGCATCGTTTCTGCGACTCTCTGGCCTTCCCGCACATGCCCGGCGTATTTGACTGGCCGTCGAACCAGGCTTCTTCGCCGTTCATCCCTGAGTTCACTATCGCCGGTAAGGTCTACACCCCTTCGTTCTATGGTAAGAACGCTCAGGTGGCCATGGGGACCAAGGCGGGCACCTATCACTTCCGTTACGATCAGCCTGATCTGATCGACCGCGACGAGAAGCTTTCCGCCAATGTCGCCTCCTTAAAGGTCGACTGGGAGTTCAACGGCGGCCGCATAGTCGGGCGTTTTTCGCTCACGGCGAAATCTGCCGTCCTCTTGGAGGAGTTCCGGCTTATTCTGCCAATCGCCGCGACCCATTCGCGCATGACCCCCGGCAACGCGCTGGTACTCGGTCCCGAATCCCATCGCTGTGAGGTTTTAAAGGATGATTTTCATGCCAACTGGGCCGAAACCAAGGTCGTGTCAGATAATTCGAAACATCGCACTTGCTGGGGTAAGGTCCATTTCTACCAGACGCTCGAGCGTGATAAGCCGATGCCCCTGAGGGCTGGCACGACTTACTCCTTTGAAATCGCCTACCAGCCCCACGTGGTGCGGGCAGGCGACGGGGTCTGATTTCAGCGCGGCTTTCAGGTTTCGGGCCGGCTGGGGGTGCCTTCGGGGTTGTCCTTCCCCTGTCTCCTGCCCTATCCATGGGCCTGTCTTCATGCCTCGATCGTTCTATATCACCACGGCCATCGACTACGCCAACGGCGCGCCGCACCTAGGTCATGCCTACGAGAAAGTCCTCGCCGATGTCGTCGCCCGTCACATGCGCATGCAGGGACGCCCTACTTTTTTCCTAACCGGACTCGATGAGCACGGACAGAAGGTCCAGCAGACCGCTCAGAAACGGGCCATCGAGCCGCAGGTTCTGGTTGACGAGATTGCCGACGTATTTCGCTCGATGTTGACGGATTTGAATATTTCCAACGACGATTATATCCGCACGACCGAGCCCCGACATAAGCGCGTGGTGCAGCAATTCCTGCAGCAGCTTTTTGACAAAGGCCTTATCTATAAGGGCCAGAAGACGGACTGGTATTCGACCCGCCAGGAACAGTTCCTGACGGACAAGGATCGCGACCCCGACGGTGCGTGGCCGGAGATCTACGGGGAGGTCACCCAGACAACCGAAGAAAATTATTATTTCAAGCTGGGGCAGTTTCAGCCCTGGTTGGTCGAGCATATCAAAACCAACCCAGATTTTATCACGCCCCGCTTTCGCCAGAATCAGGTGCTGGAGTTCCTCAAGGAGCCGATGAATGACCTTTGCATTTCGCGGCCAAAATCCAGGCTCACCTGGGGCATCGAACTGCCTTTTGACTCTGGGTTCGTCACCTATGTCTGGTTCGACGCCCTGACTAATTACTATTCCGCCGTGGCGGAAAAGGGATGGTGGCCGGCCGATATCCACGTGATCGGTAAGGATATCCTATCCCCTCCCCATGCGGTTTATTGGCCGTGCATGCTTAAGGCATTGGGCATCGAAACGCCGCGCCAGCTCCTCGTCCACGGATGGTGGACCGTGAACAATCAAAAGGCCTCTAAGAGCACGGGTAATGCGACGAATACCCTGGGCTTCGCCACTTCGCATGGTGCCGACGCTTTCCGTTTTTACCTTTGCCGCGAAATGGTCGTCGGCCAAGATGCGGACTTCTCCACGACGACTTTCGAAAATCGTTATAAGGCCGACCTCGGTAATAATCTCGGTAATCTCGTTAACCGTCTGCTTAATATGGTGGGACGCAGTTACGCCGGCATGATTCCCGCCGCCGCGGCCGATGAAGAGTTGGAGCAGAATCTCCGCAAGCTATGGATCGACACAGAGAAAAAGTTCTCCACCGATTTCCTGGAATACCAACTGAGCCATGCCCTCGAAGCACTTTGGGTCTTCATCAGCGCGATGAACGCCTACATCGAGGCGCGTGCCCCGTGGAAGCTCGCTAAGTCGGCCGAGCCTGCTGATCGTGCACGCCTTGACTCATGCCTGGCACATGTCGCCGAAGGCTTGCGGCTGGTTGCTACCTTATTAACGCCGGTGATGCCAGCTACCTGCGCAAAACTCCTGATCAATATCGGTCGGCCCGTCGCCACCCTTTTCGAGGGACAACTCACATGGTCTGACGTTTGCACCGGTTCGAAAGTGGCTGAAAAGTGCATTCTTTTCCCTCCCATCGAGCCGCCGCCCGTAA
>CAIRLQ010000070.1 GCA_903879465.1 uncultured Opitutia bacterium
ATCGCTTATATTTCCTCCGAGACTTTCACCAACGATTTTATTCAGGCCCTGCAGACTGGTAGCGTGGCCTCCTTCCGTCGCCGCTACCGCGAACTAGACCTGCTGCTGATCGACGACATCCACTTCCTCGCCGGCAAGGAATCCACACAGGATGAGTTCTTCCATACTTTCAACGAGTTGCATAATAATCATAAACAGGTGGTCCTCACGAGCGACCGGCCGGCTTCCGAAATTGCCAAGCTCCAAGAACGCCTAGTTTCCCGCTTCCAGTGGGGTATGGTGGCCTCCATTCAGGCCCCTGGCCTCGAGACCCGCATTGCGATCCTTCGCAAGAAGGCCGCCGCCCGCGGTCTCGACCTGCAACCGGAGATTGCCGAGTTCATCGCCTCCCGCATCGCCCGCAACGTCCGCAACCTCGAAGGAGCCGTCACCCGTATTGTCGGCCTGACCGGCATGACCCGTAAGCCTCTCGAACTCGCCCAGGTTGAGAAGTTGCTCCATGATATCCTAGTCGAGGAAGCCAGCCACACGCTCACGGCCGAAGTCATCCAGCGCAAGGTTGCCGAGCACTACCGGATTCAGATGTCAGACATGACGTCTAAGCGTCGCATGCAGAATATCGCTTTCCCCCGTCAGATTGCCATGTACCTCGCGACTCAGCTCACTGGCATGTCACTCGTGTCCATCGGCCAGGCTTTCGGCGGTCGCGACCACGGAACGGTGATTCACGCCCGTAAGACGGTCGTAAATCAGATGGAAGTAGATGCCAACGTGCGCCGCACGGTTGAGTATCTCCGCGCTCAGTTGTCGATGAATCGCTAATTTTCGGTTATCAATGATGCAACCGGGGCCCGACGAGTGTCGGGCCCTTCCTTTTGGCGGAATACCGGCGGTGCCTCAGAGCATCCGGATGGTCAGCGGAAAGCGGTAGATCTTCCCCTCGGTGGCCTTCACCAGTCCGATGATGGTGAGAATTAGCGAGGCGAGTCCGACGAGGATGAGGAGTGGAATCCCGATGAGCACGAAGCAGAGAGGGATGCAGATAACCGCGTAGATCAGGATGCTCAGCTGGAAATTAATCAGTTCCCGGCCCTGGATGTTGATGAAGGAGCTTTCATCTTTCTTGATTAGCCAGACGATGAGGGGGCCAATGAGGCTGAAGCCCACGAGGCTGAGGACATGCATGATCAGTCCGAGGTTCTTCTCGTCTTGCGTGGGGGTAGGGTCGGCGGGGAGGGCGGGCGGTTGCATGGAGAGGTTGTCCGCTCAAATCAACCCTAGGGCGAGCCTTTCCCAGCCGAGCAAGGTCTTGCTTCCATCGGGTAGACAGTCTTCATAAGCTCGTTCCTTCCTAGTCTTTCCCAGGGGAGTCCGCTAACGGACTGAGATGAGGCCTAGCCTCGAACCCTCGTACCTGATGCGCTTCGGCGCCGTAGGAAGCGGATTGTGCAGTCAACTTTCCCCGTTTCCGTGAACCTGTCAGGTCCGCGCGGACAGTCTTTCCTCCGGCCCTCCGGTCCTCTTTCCCTCCTATCCATTATTTCCCATGGTCTCCGATAACAAACCCACCACTTTCCCTAACTCGACACGTGTCTATGTGCCGGGCTCTCGACCCGACCTGCTTGTGCCGATGCGCGAGGTGAAACTGGCTGATACAGCTCGCCCTGATGGCACGAAGTCGAGCAACGAGCCGGTCCGCATCTATGATACCTCCGGCCCCTGGGGTGACCCAGCGTTCCATGGCGACGTTGAGAAGGGCCTGCCGGCCATCCGCGAGGCTTGGCTCCTTGAGCGTGGCGATATCGAGGCCGTCCCTGGCCGTGAACTGAAGCCCGAAGATGATGGGTACCTTTCCTGGAAACATGCCGAGACCGCCCAACGCGCGACCTCTCGTAATCGCCTGGTCCAGTTCGATCGCGCCGACCGTAAGGTCTATAAGGGCAAGCCCGGCCAGCGCCCGACGCAACTCGCCTACGCCAAGCAGGGCATAATCACCCCTGAGATGGAATACATCGCTGTCCGCGAGAATATGCGTCTCGCGACCGATCAGGGCGAATCCGCACGTCGTCACGACTTGACCTTCCAGCATAAGGGCGAGTCCTTTGGCGCTGCCATCCCGAAGGTGATCACTCCGGAGTTCGTCCGTTCTGAAGTGGCCCGCGGCCGCGCCATCATTCCGGCCAACATCAATCACCCCGAGCTCGAGCCGATGATCATTGGCCGTAACTTCCTGGTG
>CAIRLQ010000071.1 GCA_903879465.1 uncultured Opitutia bacterium
CTACTATCCTCGGGGCACAGGGTGCGGATCGCATCACGGTCGCCGAGTTCTGCGCCTGGTCAGATTGCATTCCCTGGGAAGCCTTGTGCACGCTCACGCAACGTGTGCAGCGCGTCTACCGAACGGACCGAACCTAATTCCTTAGACGGCCTTAGCGGCGGCTGGCTTAGCGCCAGGGGCAGGCGTGGTCGCAGGGGCGGCCTTGGCGTCAGCCTTCTCAGCGACCTTCATCACGGCTTCCATGAAGCCGGCGTCGGCGGGGTTGCCGTCGAAGACGAGCTTACCCTTGTTGTCGAAAACGAAGACCTTGGGGATACCGGAGAACTCAATCGGCGTCTTGGTGATCCCGGAGACGATGGCGTATTGGACGCCCGCCTTCTTGGTGACGACGGCGATTTCCTTGGCGGTGTGGCCTTGGCACTCGGCACCAATCACGACGAGGGTGTCCTTATACTTTTCAGAAATTTCCTGCATGTGCGGCAGGCTGGCGATGCACGGCGGGCACTGAACGCCCCAACCTTCGAGTACGACGGCCTTGCCCGTTAGCTTGCCCATGGTGGCCGAAGGACCGCTGATGGCCTTGCCCCATGCAAAATCGCGGAGGTCAAAAGTCTTTTCCTTTTTGTCAGCGGCGAAGGCTGGAAGGACGAGGAGGGCGGCGAGGAGGGTCAGGAGACGCATGGCTTTACCACATACGCGGGCTGGCCGTTGGCAAGTCCAACTCAGCCTCTTTAAGGGACTTTAAGAGAGAAAAGGCCCCTTAGGCGGGTGGATTCATCTCTCGCGAGATATCTCGGGTGAGGCCATAGGCAATCATCGCACCGACGCCGCCGGCTTGCCAGAGGAGTGAGTGGTAAGGAATCAGATCGAGCTGGAGGAAGCCGATGACAAGCCAAAGACCAGCGGAAACGAACGGCGCAAAGGTCCATAGCCCGGTGCCGATGGCCTCGGCGTCCATCGGCACGGAGCGCCGGAATAGCATGAACAGAATCCAGGCGGCCGAGGGCAGGGCACACCAGTAGGATTCAGTTTCGAAGAGGAAATCAAATGGCGAGGTGAAATTCGCGAGCGTGGAGAGGATGAATAGTCCCGTGCAAGTTGCCTTGAGCGAGCGTTCAAAGACCGTCAGTTTGCGTTTTTCGACCAGTTCATCTGTCCCAAAGCCGCTGGCTCCTTTGGGAGCAGGGCCTTGGAGGCCAAGGCCCCAGAGCAGGCAAAGAAAGAATATCTGGATGAAGCTAAAAAACATAAAGGCTTAATTATTCTTGGCCGCGGGGCCCAGAAGTCAAACCAGCCATGCGCAGCCGTTTAGGCCTTGAAGCCAAAGTACTGGCGAGCGTTGCGGTAGCAGACGTCGGCGACGAGGCGTTCGTTCCACTCCGCACGGTCCGGGATGCGGCCGGATTCGACGTCCTGACCGACGAGGTCGCACAGGATGCGGCGGAAGTATTCGTGGCGCGGATACGAGAGGAAGGAGCGGGAATCGGTGATCATACCGATGAAGCGACCGAGGAGGCCGA
>CAIRLQ010000072.1 GCA_903879465.1 uncultured Opitutia bacterium
ACATCTTTGGAGGCGCCGAACATTTCGGTTTCGTCGGCCTCGGCGCCGAGTCGAGTAGCTATGATTCCCGGATCTCTGGGGCTACATTCGCCCTCTTCCAGGCCATGTTCGCAGCCATCACGCCGGCCCTCATCATCGGCGCCGTCGCCGAGCGCATGAAGTTCTCCGCAGTGATGCTCTTCTCCTTCCTTTGGACGATCCTCGTCTACTACCCCGTCGCGCACGCCGTCTGGGGTGCCACCGGGGACTTCTCCGGCATCGCCAACGCCGACGCCGCTTTCAAGGCCGCGGACTTCGCCGGCGGCATCGTCGTCCATATGACTTCGGGCTGGTCCGCCCTGCTCCTCTGTATTCTTGTCGGCCCGCGCGCTGGTTTCGGCAAACGCCCGATGACCCCGCACAGCATGGTGCTTTGCGTCATCGGCACAGGCCTACTTTGGGCAGGCTGGTATGGCTTCAACGCCGGTTCAGCGCTGGCGGCCGACGGCATCGCTATCCAAGCCTTCCTGACGACGACGCTCGGTGCCGCCACCGCCACCCTCGCCTGGGCGGTCGTCGAAAAACTGCATCGTGGAAAGATTTCCGTGCTCGGACTTTGCTCCGGCGCCATTGCCGGTCTCGCCACCGTGACCAACGCCGCCGGCTTCGTGTCTGGTGGCTCTGCCGTGGTCATCGGCCTACTCGCCGGAACGCTTTCCTACTGGGCCTGCTCGGTGCTCAAGCCGAAGTTCGGCTACGATGATGCGCTGGATACCTTCGGCGTACACGGCGTCGGTGGCACCATCGGAGCGCTCGCGACCGCTCTGCTCATGAGCGCTCAGGTGAATCCGACCGGTGGCGCGCTGATTTCAAAAGGCCTGCTCAAGGGCCAGCTCCTCGCCATGCTGCTTTGCATCGCTGTTTCGCTCATCATGACCTGGATCATCGCAAAGATTGTCGCGGCGACCATTGGCCTGCGGGCTTCGGAGGAAGGTGAGGCTCAGGGCCTCGACATCTCGGACCACGGCGAAGAAGGCTATAACCATAATTAAGCCTCTTGGGGTGGTTACCGCCCGCGTGGCTGCTTTTTTTCGAGCAGGCCTGCGGGCGGGTTCAGTTGTTTTTTAAACACATTCGAGTCATCGACTCGAATGGAGGCGGTTGGCACGGGGGTTGCGAAAGAGCACTCGCCATGAACTCCCTGCTACGAACTCTCACCATCCTCGCTCTGGCGGCAGTGCCCTATCTGTCGTCCGCGCAGACCGCCCCCGCCGCCGCACCTGCGGCGACCCCCGCCGTCGAGGCGGCCAAGACTCCACCGCCCGCGCCCTCCCTCGAGCAGCGCCTAGCCGGCATCGAGGCTTATCTCTCCAACGGAGATCCAACAGCTCCGCTGAAGACCGGCCCTAAGGACAAGGACGGCAACCCGACCATCCCGGCGGGCCTCACGACCCCAGCAGCGCAGACTCCAGGCCCTGGCCATAACGCTTTCATGATGATCAGCGCAGCGCTCGTTCTCTTCATGACGCTTCCGGGCCTATTCCTCTTCTACGGAGGCCTAGTCCGCGCGAAGAACGTCCTCTCCGTCGTCGCCCAGTGCTTCGGGCTCGCGGGCCTAGTCACCGTCCTCTGGTGGGCCGTTGGCTACTCCCTCGTGTTTGGTAAGAACTTCGATGGAACCTTCCTCGGTCACTTCTTCGGCGGCAGCGAATACTTCTTCCTTAAAGATGTCACGTCCGCTCCGAACACCGACTACGCCTTCTGGGTCTCCCAGAATGTCTTCTCGATGTACCAGCTGATGTTCGCAATCATCACGCCGGCCCTGATCGTGGGCGCCATCGCAGAGCGCATGAAGTTCTCCGCGGTGATGCTCTTCATGCTCGGCTGGATGTTCATCGTCTACTTCCCAATGGCCCACGCCATCTGGGGCATCACCGGAGACATGAATGGTGTCTGGAATGCCAAGGCCTCCATCAAGGCGATTGACTTCGCAGGTGGCACAGTGGTGCACATGACTTCCGGCTGGTCCGCCCTGCTCCTCTGCTTAATCCTCGGACCCCGTATCGGTTTCGGCAAGAAGTCCATGGCTCCTCACAGCATGGTACTCTGCGCGGTCGGCACGGGAATGCTCTGGGTGGGCTGGTACGGCTTCAACGCCGGCTCGGCGCTCGCCGCCGACGTCGTGGGTGCGCAGGCCTTCACCACCACCACGCTAGCCGCTGCAGTCGGTGCCTTCACCTGGGCTTCGCTCGAATGGATCCTCCGCAAGCACGCCAGCATTCTGGGCTTCTGCTCGGGCGCCGTCGCCGGCCTGGTCGTAATCACGCCCGCCGCGGGCTTCGTGTCCGCCAGCTCAGCCGTGCTGATCGGTGTCCTCGCCGGTGTGGTGCCCTTCCTCGCAGTGGTCTACCTGAAGTCCAAGCTCGGCTACGATGACGCGCTCGACACCTTCGGAGTCCACGCTGTGGGCGGCACCCTCGGTGCCATCGTGACAGGTATCTGTGCCACAGCCGACGCCAACAGCAACCTCACGACCAACCTCAAGGACATCGTGGGCAAGACCCTGGTCAACGAACAGTTCAAGGCCATCGGAGTCACCCTGGTGATTTCCCTCCTCGGAACCTTGGTTCTTGCCTACCTTGTGAAAGCTATCGTGGGTCTACGCCCGAGCGAAGAAGATGAAGCTCGCGGTCTCGATATCTCGGACCACGGGGAAGAAGGCTACAACCACAACTCCTGATCTCCCTGCCAAAGGGAGCCGGCTCGAAGGCCGTCCGATTTCGGACGGCCTTCTTCTTTGGACAAGTCACGCGGCCCTAGGGCAAAACCCTTGGAAACAAAGACACTCCAGAGTTGCCACGCCTCAAATGCTGACACTATGCTGTCTGTATTAAAACCCGATGATGAAAATATCCGCACGTCTAAATGATGCCGAATTCCTCGGTACCGCCGAAGACCTGGCCGCCTTTGTCAGCGAGAAACTTGCTGAATTAGGCTTCGGTGATCGCCACCGATCGACCGAACGCCTCGTCCGTTTCTACGCCTACGAGGGCCTGCTTTCCAAGCCAGAGCGGGCGCTGGATGATCGACGGAAGGCCAACTTCGGCCCCCTCCAGGTCCGGCAGCTTCTGCTGGCGCGCCTCCTAGCCGAACGCGGCTGGGACCTGGACCGCATCCGCAATCTACTTAAAGAGAATGCCGATCCCAAGCGCCTGAATGATCTAATCGATGAATTAGCCACGCCCACCGAGGCGGAAAAGCTCTTCTTCAAGACCCGTAGCACCACGGAGGCGCTGGGACTTGAATCGCAAGGGCGCAACATGAGCGTCTCCGAGAGCGCGGTCCTTCATAAACGCTCCGCCCTCCGACTCGCCCAGAGCTCGGACTACGCCGACCATGATTCCCAGCCGACGCGTCCACGCTCCTACACCCTAGGTCACCAACTACGCCAAGTGTCCGAAACGGACAGCCCCGCGGAAGCTTTTCGCTACATGATCAAAAAGGAGTTAATACGACCCGACATCTCTCCCGAGGCCCGTGAACTCTTTAACCAATTAATCGCCTTCAACCCGAGCTCCCGAGGGGATGAGCCGAAGCGCGAAAGGTGGACCAGATTAAGACTCACCCACTGGTGCGAAGCTCACTTTAATATAGATACCCGAGCCAAACCAACCAGAGAGGAACTGCTGGAGATCGTGGACAATTTCAGTAACGCCTTAATGAAGAACTACTTATAATAATGACAGTGACTAGTTGGTGTTAATTTATAAAAAGATACTACCTTGGTGTTGACATTAATCAAGGGTTGGTGACAGTAGGGGGCCAATGATTGCTCCTATGAACCAACCCAAGATTGAAATCCTGCCCCTAAAGAAGGGCTTCCTCCGTGCCGCAGCTGAT
>CAIRLQ010000073.1 GCA_903879465.1 uncultured Opitutia bacterium
CATGGCCGGCCTTCACGATGACCTTCAAGGTTTCTTCGTGGGCGCGGGCCATCACCACCACGTGGGTGGCGCCGGCCTTCGCCATCATCTCGGCTTCGAGGTAGCCACCGTCCATTGTCTTCAAATCGGCCACGATCGGCGTGTTCGGGAAGGCCTTACGGAGGGCACGGACGCCGTGGAGTCCTTCGGCCAGGATCAAGGGAGTGCCCGCTTCCAGCCAATCCACCCCTGCACGCATGGCCATGGCGGCCGTTTCTAGGGCCTCATCGATGTTCGTCAGGTCTAGGGAGATTTGGACAACGGGCTTCATGGGAGTAGGGCAGGATTGCCGAACGACACCTTATGGGCAAATCGGTTTTAGATAATAATGGCAGGTGTTTTACCTATTAAGACTCGCCAGCCCTGTTTTTTTGTCACCCCATACCAACTTTATGCCAAAAGCGTCACTCAGCCAAGCCGAGCTCCTGCAGAAGCAGAAGGAGTTTCTGCGCGAGGTGGTCATCGATGTCGAGACCATGGCGATGTTCGATTCACTGCCGGGCTTTCTGTGCTTTCTTAAAAATCGTGCCGGCGAGCATATCTATGCGAGCGGGCTTTGGACGACCCGCCACGGTTTCCGGGAAGCGTGGGAGATGCTCCTTAAGACCGACCAGCAGCTCACGCCTGGCGTGCTAGCTCAATCTTACACCTCCGACGATGAACAGGTCTATCGGACCGGTAAACCGCTTTTGAATAAGGTCGAAATTTGTCTCGATGCCGTCGGTCTGCCCGACTGGCACGTGACGAGCAAGTATCCCGTGCGCAATCGCAAGGGTGAGATCATCGGTATTCTTGGCGTCTCGCGCGTGTGTATGGGCCAGGCGCCGATTGCGTCGTTGAACGTGAAGATTGGGCCGGCCACGCGTATGTTGCAGGAGAATGTCGCCGAACACCCTTCGGCCCAGACGCTCGCCGATGCCTGTGGTCTCTCCGTGCGCCAGTTGCAGCGTCGTTTCACCGATGCGCTTGGTCTTTCACCGCGTGACTATTGGATGAAGTGCCGCGTCCGCGCTGCCTGCGAAAGCATTCGTAAGGGCGAAGAAAAGCTGGGAGTGCTCGCGATACGTCTCGGCTTCTGTGATCAGAGTAGCTTCACCGCTCAGTTCCGTAAGCATACCGGCGTGACCCCGAGCACCTTTGCAAGGGGCAGGAAGACCCTCGACTGACCTCAGAGCGGGCGGAGGATGCAGCGGCAGGGAGCGCCGTCGCCTTTCGCGATGCGGAGGGGCAGGCAGATCATTTCATAGCGGCCTGGCTTAGCTTTCGCGAGGTTAAGCCCTTCGATGATCCAGACCTTCTTGCCCAGTAGAATGTGATGGGTCGGGACGGAGTCCTTGTAGAACCCCCCGACACTGAAGTAGTCGATGCCCACGGTCCGGATGCCTTTGTCGACGAGGTATTGGGCGGCTTCCTTGGAAACGTAGACGAAATCCTTGTCGAAGGACTTCTTCTTCCAGCTCACATGGGAGTTGCGGGTGCGGAAGAGGATGCGCTCGCCTTTCTTGAGCTTCAGCTTTGCGAGCTCAGCGGGCTTGATCGATTCCTGGTCCTTGATCTCGACCACGCGGCAGGGGCCGATTACGGCGTCGAACGGCAGGTCGTCCATCGTGCCGAGGCCTTTCAAGAAGTGCCAGGGCGAGTCCATGTGCGTGCCTGCGTGGGTGTTCAGGTTGAACACCGAGACATTGCAGACGTCGCCCTTGGCGAGCGAAGCGTGCGGCTTGATCACCGTGGGCGGATTGCCCGGCCAGCCATACATGCCGTTAGCGAACGGGATGGTGACATCGATCCAGGCGGATTTGCGGGAGGGCATGGGAGTGAAGATGGAGGATGAAGGAGGGATGATAAAGGAGGAAGCGTCATCAGGGGACACGTGGGCAAGGTGACACGTGGACACGGGGAGAGACAGGGCTCAAGGAGAGACCGGAAACCGGGAAGGATGCGGGGCAGTGGGTAGGACGGTCATTGCCATGACCGCCGTTCGCATCCGCACGTGCGTCTAACCGGGCAGGTCACCGACTAATCCGATATCCGTCCGCCCACGGACGTGATGGCAATCACGTCCCTACTTCATACCCCAGCTAATCATCCGGAGTCCGGTTTCACTTTGGGCGTATGTCACTCCCAACCGCCAACCGCTAACCGCTACCACCTCGCGGCTACGCCGCGCTGGGTAGGGTCGGCACTGCGTGCCG
>CAIRLQ010000074.1 GCA_903879465.1 uncultured Opitutia bacterium
CAGCACGTCAACAAGACCGAATCCGCAGTACGACTCACGCACATCCCCACCGGACTCGTCGTCGCCTGTCAGCGTGAACGCTCGCAGGTCAAGAACCGCGCGTTGGCGATGAAAATCCTTCGCGCCCGCATTTACGAGAAGACGATCGACGACAAGCGTGCTGAAATGGAGAAATATAACGGCGAGAAGGGCGACATCGGATGGGGCAACCAAATCCGTTCTTACGTATTCCAGCCCTATCAGATGGTCAAAGATCTCCGCACGGGCGTAGAAACGGGCAACATCCAGGCGGTCATGGATGGCGACATCGATTCGTTTATTAACGGCTGGCTGCGGGCTGGCGGACCGCGCACCCGAAACAAGGATATCAAGATAGAGGACTAATCGTCGTCACCATGCCGTCCAGGGATACCCTCAGCAAGAAGCTCCTCGATACCCCGCTGTTCGCGGAGAAGATCTGGAAACTCTCGCCGGAACCTTGGCCCATTTCCGAAGCCCAGTTGCGCGACTTGAAGCGCATCGGCGCCGCCTGCCTCAGCTACCACCGCGCGTTGGAGCGCCTCTATGTCCGCTCCTTCACGGGTAAGAAGATCTTACGTAACCGCGAGGTCTACGCCCCTTGGGTTGCCGAATACCTTGATCGATATAAGCCCGCTGGACTCATCGCCCACGGACGTCACCGTGCCGTCAAAGGCCAGTGCCCGGTCGTGCTGCGGCCGGACCTACTAATCACCGCGCAGGGCTTCACGATGACCGAACTGGACAGCGTGCCGGGCGGCGTCGGTTTAACGGCTTATCTTAACGAGGTCTATGCGGAGGATTTCCCGCGTGTCATTGGTTCTTCGTCGATGCCTGACCGTTTCATGGCCTCTCTCGCTAGGCTGACGCCCAAGGAGAAGTTCCCCCTGGTCGCAATTGTCGTCAGTGATGAGGCCGCGACCTATCGCCCGGAGTTTGAATGGTTGGGTGAGAAACTTCGGTCGTTGGGGCATGACGTCCATATTATCGCCCCCGACCAGATTATGCAGATGGGCGATGGCTCCTATATTCCGGTCGACGGGGCACCGCGACGCGTGGACATCCTCTATCGCTTCTTCGAGCTCTTCGACCTTGCCAACGTAAAGGGGGCTGACGGGATCTTCAATGCCGTCGAAGCCGGCACACTGATGCTGACGCCGCCGATGAAGGCCTTTCAGGAGGAGAAGCTCGGCTTGGCGTTATTGCATCACCCGCAGCTCGTCGAATTCTGGAAAGAAAACCTTCCCGAGGATCACCACGAGGCGCTCTACCGCATTATCCCGAAGACCTGGATCATGGAGAAGACCGAGCTTCCACCGACGGCGGTGCTCCACGCTCCGGGCGTGAACGGCCGGCCAATCCGTGAATGGAACGAGCTCGCCGAAGCTACGCAACGCGAACGCAACCTTATCATTAAAGCCAGTGGTTTCCATGAGACCGCCTGGGGCGCACGCAGCGTCACACTGGGGAGCGATGTTTCTCGCGACGAGTGGCTCGAGGCCATTGAAAACGCGCTCAGCCCAGACAATGAGACCTTCCATGTGATGCAGGAATATCACAAACCCTCGCGCCTGACCCACCCCGTCTACGCCGACGACGGGTCAATCGTACCCGCCGAAGGCCGCGTTCGCTTGTGCCCCTACTTCTTTGTCGACGGCGACACGGTCGAACTTTCGGGTATCCTCTCCACGTTCTGCCCGGCGGATAAGAAGATTATCCACGGCATGAGCGACGCGGCCCTGCTTCCCTGCCATCTGGTGCCCTGAGCGCTCGG